>NZ_JBXUOW010000044.1:0-43589 GCF_057196645.1 Micromonospora sp. ATLC16 | reverse complement strand
TTGTGGTTTGGTTGTGGGGGGGGGGGGGGGGGGGGGGGGGGGGGGGGGGGGGGGGGGGGGGGGGGGGGGCGCGCGCCCCCCCCCCCCCCCCCCCACGTCGGTAGGATTGTCGAGATTCGGCAGGGCCATCTGGCCGCCACTGCTTCCACCAGAGCTGACCGGCACCACCGTGTGCGCCGGTGCGGAGCGGGGCGCTCGGTGCGGTCGGTGCAGACGGCGGGTAGCAACGGAGGTAACAGATGTCCGGCCACTCAAAGTGGGCGACGACCAAGCACAAGAAGGCGGTCATCGACGCCAAGCGCGGCAAGATGTTCGCCAAGCTGATCAAGAACGTGGAGGTCGCGGCGCGTACCGGTGGCGGAGACCCGGCCGGCAACCCGACGCTCTTCGACGCGATCCAGAAGGCCAAGAAGAGCTCGGTCCCCAACGACAACATCGACCGGGCCGTCAAGCGCGGCTCCGGCCTGGAGGCCGGCGGCGCCGACTACCAGACGATCATGTACGAGGGGTACGGCCCGAACGGTGTCGCGCTGCTGATCGAGTGCCTGACCGACAACCGCAACCGGGCCGCCACCGAGGTACGCACCGCGCTGACCCGCAACGGCGGTTCGTTCGCCGACGCCGGCTCCGTGTCGTACATGTTCTCCCGCAAGGGCGTGGTGATCGTGCCCAAGGCCGGCACCACCGAGGACGACGTGATGCTGGCCGTCCTCGACGCGGGCGCCGAGGAGGTCAACGACCTGGACGAGGCGTTCGAGGTGGTCTCCGAGCCGACCGACCTGCTCGCGGTCCGGACCGCGTTGCAGGACGCCGGCATCGAGTACGAGTCGGCCGAGTCCTCCCTGATCCCCAGCGTCAACGTGCCGCTGGACGAGGAGGGCGCGCGCAAGATCTTCAAGCTGATCGACGTCCTGGAGGACAGCGACGACGTGCAGAACGTCTACGCCAACTTCGACGTCAGCGACGAGATCATGGCTGCGGTCGGCTGACCCCGCGTACGAGTCGAAGGCGCTGACCCCATCGGGTCGGCCCCTTCTTCATTCGCCGCCTTCAGTCGCTCCCCCGCCAGCGTGTCGAGCGCAGCAGATCGCTTGTCGCGATGGGGTTCGAGTGCGGAGTCTCCGCTAGGGGGTTGCTAGAGATGTCTTTCTAAAGCACTCTCTACTGTATGACTGACGAGGTACCTCGGCGCGCGCTCAAGGTCACCGACCCGCGTGCCCTGCGGGCGTACGCCCACCCATTGCGGATGCGCCTGATCGGGCTGCTGCGCGGCGAAGGGCCGATGACCGCGACCCAGGCGGCGGCCCGGCTCGACGACAACGTGCCGAACTGCTCGTTCCACCTGCGGCAACTCGCCAAGTACGGGTTCGCCGAACGAGTGCCCGGTGCGGACGGTCGGGAACGGCCCTGGCGGGCCGCCACGCCGTACACCTCCTGGGACGACGACTCCGACGACCCGGCCATGCGGTCCGCCGCCGACCAGATCAACAGCGTGATGGTCGATATCTACCTGCAACGGGCGCGAGACTATCTCGCGATCCGCGCCGACGAGCCGGCCGAGTGGCGGGCCGCCGCCGGCTTCGGCGACGCGCTGCTGCACGTCACCGCCGCGGAACTGCGCGAGGTCACGGAACAGATCGACGCGCTGCTGGCCCGGTACGACGAACGGCTCGCCGACCCGACGAAGCGCCCGCCCGGATCCCGCCCGGTGACATTCGTGCAGATGACGCTGCCGCGCGGAGCCGTACCCCCGGAAGAGCCGGCGGGCGGCGACGGGTCATGACCGGAACTCTCGTCCTGGCCGACCCGGCGCCGCCGCGCCGGCCGCGCATCCCACGGCTGCTGCGGCAGGCGGCCTTCCGTCGCTACTGGTCCGCGCAGACCGTCTCGCTCTTCGGCGACCAGATCACCGTGCTCGCTGTGCCGCTGCTGGCCGTGCTCGCCTTCGGCGCCGGACCCGCCGAGATGGGCTACCTGACCGCCGCCGCGCTGCTGCCGAACCTGTTTTTCTCCATGCCGGCCGGCGCCTGGGTGGACCGGTACCCCCGCCGCCGCCAAGTAATGATCGTCGCCGACGTGGGTCGGGCGGGCCTGTTGCTGACCGTGCCGCTGCTCTGGTGGGCGGACCTGCTGAACCTGCCGCTGCTCTGCGCCGTCACCTTTCTGATCGGCGTCCACTCGATGTTCTTCGAGGTAGCGCACGTCAGCCTGTTCGCCGCCCTGGTCCGGCGGTCGGACTACGTGGACGCCAACAGCCTGGTCAACGGCAGCAGGGCCATGGCCGACGTGGCCGGCCCGAGCATCGGTGGCGTGCTCGTGCAGGTGCTGACCGCCCCGGTCGCACTCCTCTCCGGGGTGATCACCTACCTGACCTCGGCAGTCTTCCTGGCCCGGATAACGATCACCGAGAGTCCCGTGGAGAGCGGACCCGGCCGAGGCATGGCCGCCGGCGTGCGGTACGTGGTCCGCTCGGCGATCCTCCGGGCGACACTGCTCGGCACCACCACGCTCAACCTGTTCAACTACATGTTCGCCGCGCTGTTCGTGCTGTACGTGACCACCGAGTTGGGTGTCTCCCCGGGACTGCTGGGCCTGCTCATCGGGGCCGGCTCGTTCGGTGGACTGCTCGGCGCGGCAGTCACCGGCCCGGTCAGTCGCCGGATCGGCATCGGCCCCGCGGTGCTCGTCGGCTTCGTCGCCTTCCCGGCCCCACTGATCCTGGTGCCGCTGGCCACCGGACCACAGCCGCTGGTGCTCGCGCTGCTGTTCGCCGCCGAGTTCGTCTCCGCCCTGGGCGTCATGGTCCTCGACATCGCCGTCGGGTCGGTGCAGATCGCGGCCACACCTGTGTCGATGCTCGCGGTGGTCTCCGGTTTCCGCCGCACCGTCAACTACGGCATCCGGCCGATCGGTGCCGTACTCGGCGGAACGCTCGGCGCCGCCATCGGGGTGCGGCCCGCCCTCTGGATCGCCAGCCTCGGCGCCCTGCTCGGGGTGCTCTGGATCGTCTTCTCCCCACTGCGCACCATGCGTACGCTGCCAGAGAGCTGAGGCCCGTGCTGCGTCTCGGTCGACGCCCGCCCGCCAGGTCAGAGGAAGAGGGAGACCGGAGGGAGGAAGCTGCCCTCGGTGGCCGCATCCCGTACGTCCATGATCGTGCTCCTCGTGTCCAGGCGGTCGGGCACGGCCAGGCGGCGGCACACGTCGCACAGGACCAGTCTGACCCCAGACGTACGGGGCAGCCGCGACTGCCCACTATGGATATGTTCGCCGCTGATTTTCGAGCCGATCGAAACGGGGCGAACACGAGCAGTGTCGACAAGCGGCAGGACGTACCGGAGAAGGTCGCCAGCCTGGCGGCGGAACGCGGGCTGGGCGCGCTCATCGAAAAGCGCAGCAGCGGCAACCCCATCAGCTCCGCCCTCACCATCGTCGCCGTCGGCGCGGTGGCGATCCTGGTGTCGGTCGCCCTCTTCGCGCTCGCGGCCTCCTGGCGACCGCTCGTCTGGGTGGCGATCCCGCCACTGGCGCTCGGGATCTGCGCTGTCGGCTGGTTCGTCGTCGTGTTGGTAAGGGGCTTCGAGGCCGGCTACCTCTACCCTGGCGGGATGGTGTACGTCCGCAACGGCAACGCCCGGGCAACCACCTGGGCCGAGGTGACCGAGGTGGAGGTCCAGGTCTTCGGCGGCGGCACCCTCTTCGCCGGCAAGACCGCGGCATACCTGGTGAAACCGACCGGCCAGGCGCCGATGCGGGTCAACTCGACAGACGTGGGGCTCAAGGCCGGCGAGCAGGATCAGGTCGGCACGCTGATCCTGCGGCTCGCCAGCGGGGCCGGGCGGCCGATCACCCAGCAGCTCATCGGCAGGAAGTAGAGAGGCACCTCCGCCCGTGACCACGGCTGGTCGGTTCGCACCGGGTGACGTGGTGGTGCGGCGGGAGATCCTGCTCGGTGAGGTGTGGTTCGGCTGCCCGACGATCTGCGTCGAAGATTCACCCGACCTGCTCGCGCTCTACCTGCCGACCGGCGCCGAGTTCGGTTTCCCCGACCGAAGTGAGTTTCCGTGCGGCCGGCACCCGTGGCAGCTCGCCGGGCACACCGCCTGGACCGGTCACGGCAAGCTGATGCTTCAGCGGCCCGGCGAGGCGCACTCGGTCGACGTGTTCTGGTCCGGTCCGGAGCGCACCTTCGCCGGCTGGTACTTCAACCTCCAGGACCCGTTCCGGCGTACGCCGATCGGGGTGGACACCCTCGACCACGAGCTGGACCTGTGGTGGGCGGCGGACGCCGACCGGTACGTCTTCAAGGACGTGGAGATGTTCGCCCAGCGGCTGGTGGAGGGCCGCTACCCGGGCATGGGCGAGACGATCCGCGCCGAGGGCGACCGGATCGCCGCCCTGCTCGACGCCGGCGAGCGCTGGTGGGACGAGTCCTGGAAGACCTGGCAACCCGACCCCACCTGGCCCACCCCCCACCTCCCCACCAACTGGGTCACCGTCCCACCCCACCGCTGACCGTCTGCACCCGCCCGGCCAGCAACTTCGGGGAAACTGCTGCATCGCGCCGCGTTGAGGCAGCAACTTCGGGGAAACTGCTGCCTGAGCGGCGGCGCGAAGGCGGCGACGCTCAGCCCAGCGTTTCGCGTTCGCGCCAGGCGGTGCGGATGGAGGTGCGGCCGTTGGTGCGCAGCAGGGAGCCCTCGTACACCCGGGCTCCGGCGAGCAGGAAGCCCAGCGCCGCGACCAGGAGCAGGGCCAGCGAGACGACCAGCTCCCACCCGGCGGCGTCCCCGGTGAACGACCGCAGCGGCATCGCCGTCGGTGCCGAGAACGGCAGGTAGGACAGCACCCGCATGGCGGTGACGTTGTCGTTGAGGAAGATCACCGCGAAGAACGGCAGCATCACCGCTAGCTGTACCGGCATCGACACACCACCGATGTCCTCCAGCCGGTTCACCAGCGCGCCGGCCGCCCCGGCTGGGCCATCGGCTGCGCCAGCCCGGAAACCCGCCCACATCGACGCGATAAGCACGAAGCCGAGCAGGAAGAACGGCACGAACCAGCCGATCGCCGGCCCGAGCAGCGACAACAGCCCGCCGTCGTCGCCGAACGCCAGGCCGGCCACCGCGACCACCGCCACCAGGCCGATCTGTCCGAGCGCCAGGATCGTACCGGCGAGCATCTTCCCGGCCAGCAGGGCGCGGACCGGCACCGCGGCGACGAGGATCTCCACGATCCGGGTCTGCTTCTCCGCGATGATGCTCTGCGCGATCTGCACCCCGAACGTCTGCGAGGTGGTGTGGAAGATGAAGGCGAACGCGAACGGCACCAGGGAAGGCCACCACCGGGTCCACCGCGTCCGGGTTCAGCAGCCGCACCGGGGTTCGGTGCTCAACGCGGAGACCACGTCGCCGGGGAGCGTCGTCCATGGCGAGCACGGCCGGCCCGCCCGGCCTGCCCGGCTCGCCCGGCCTGCCCGGCTCGCCCGGCCCGCCCGGCTCGTCGTCGGCGCTGATCCGCCGGGTGGCCTCCAGCCCGTCCACCCCGGGCATATCCACATCCATCAACACCACGTCCGGACGCAGCGCCCGGGTCAGGCCGACGGCCCGCTCCCCGTCTGCGGCCTCGCCGACCACCTCGATGTCGTCCTCGATCTCCAGAATCACCCGGAAACCGTGGGCCGAGGACGGTCGAGGCCGGGGCTGCGGGTTGAGGTCGGGGACGTCCGGAGGAGGGACAGCACATGAGCCAGGCAGCGGGGCAGCGGGCAGTGGGGAATCGGGCTGTCAGTCGGTGACGTGGCCGGCCATAGGTGGCAGCGGACAGTGCAGCAGACCGCAGATCGTCCGCAGCAACTCGATCTCGGGTACGGTCATCATTCCGTCGTGGCTGATCACCGCGACGGTGGCTGCCACCAGCCGTTCCTTGTCGGCCGGTCGCAACGCGTCGAGCACCGGCCAGGCGGTCTCCAGGGCGAGCACGCCGTTCTCGGGCGGCGCGTACGGCAGGGCGGTGCCGGGCAGCAGTGCGGCGACGCCGGCCTGGAAGGCCCGTTCCGCTTCGGGTCGGTCAGGGTGTCCGACCTGCGCGAGGATGGCCAGCAGGGTGGCCGCCGCAGACCGCGCGTCGGTGAGTTTGCGCCGGTCGGTGCGCCACCGGGAGTCCGGCCTCAGCGACTCCGCCAACTCGGCGAGCAACAGCCGGGACAGGCAGTACTCGGTCACGTTTATCGCGCCGTCGGCCTGGATCAACGTGAAAACGGCCGCCAGCAGCGACTCCACCTCGGGGCCGGGTCGATCGCGTAGCGCCGGGAAGGCCAGCTCGGCCAGCGGCAGCCGCAGCTCGGCGGGGAAATCGACCAGGTCGTCCGCCGCGCGCAGCGCATCGTCGGCCAGTTCCTGGCCATGCCGCTGGGCCACTGCGGCGTACTGGTGCTGCCGGGCCGCCGGCTCGGCGCTGAGCAGCAGGCCGAGCAGCAGCGGTACGGCCGCCTGCCGATCGCGGGCCCGGTCGAGCAACGGATCCGGGATCCGATCGAGGATCGCCGCGGCGTGGGTGTAGGAGGTCGCGGTAGGGGCGGCGACCTGGGTGAGCACGTCGTCCGGTGCGACGCGTACCCGCTCGCCGCGTTTCGGTGGCTCGGGCTGAGCCGGTGGCGTCCGCCCCGGCGCCAGACCCATGGCGATGTCCTCCTGGCGGCCCGAGGGCGGTGCCGCCGCCCACTGCCGCGACAACTGTTGCAACTGGGCCGGGTCGAACGACGGCTCCAGGGCCTTGATCCGGTCGACCAGCGGGGGATGGGTGGCGAACCAGGACGTCCGGGCGGCCTCGCCGAAGAGCATGTGCCCCACCTCGTCGCGCTTCGGCGACTTCAGTTCGGACCCGTCGCTCAGACCCCCGATCTTCTTCAGCGCTCCGGCGATGCCCTGGGTCTGCCGGGTGTACTGCACGGCCGAGGCGTCGGCCAGATACTCCCGCTGCCGGGAAACCGACGCCTGGATGAGCCGCCCGGCGAGCACCCCGACGTAACCGGCCACCAGCAGGGCCAGGCCCACCAGCGCCAGCGGTGCGGCGCTGCCGCCGCTGTTGTTGCCGCGCGAGCGGCCGCCGCCGATGACCCCGGCACGGGCCAGCCCGCGGCCGATCACGGTCAGGAAGAGGATGCCGAACAGCAGGCCCATCAACCGGATGTTGAGCCGCATGTCGCCGTTGACGACGTGGCTGAACTCGTGGGCGATCACCCCTTGGAGTTCGTCGCGGTTGAGTCGCTGCAACGCGCCCCGGGTGACGGCGACGGCGGCGTCGGACGGGGTCCACCCGGCGGCGAAGGCGTTGATCGCCGTCTCCTCCGGCAGCACGTAGACCTCGGGCACGGGTACGCCGGAGGCCAGCGCCATCTCCTCGACGACGTTGCGCAGCCGGCGCAGCTCGGGATCGGTGGTGTTCGCCGGCACCGGCACCCCGCCCAGCTCGCGGGCCACCTTCCCGCCGCCGCCGCGCAACGCGAGCGTACGGACCAGGGCGGCCAGCCCGATCGCCGCGAGGGTGGCGACGGTGACCATGGCGACGAACCCGGCGAGCTGACCGGGATCGGCGGCGGTGGCATTGAAGGCGAACAACGCCGCGAGGTTCACCACCACCACGATCCCGACCACGGCCAGCAGGAACAGCAGCACCAGCCGGGTCGACAGCCGGCGCACCCGGCGCTGCCGTTCGAAGAAGTTCATCGCGGCCCGATCAGAACGAGACCTGCGGCGCCTGGCGCTGCTGCGGGTCGTCCGGCTGGAACAGCTCCGCCGGGCCGAACGAGAACATCCCCGCCACCATGCTGGACGGGAACACCTCGCGCTTGTTGTTGTAGGCCATCACCGCGTCGTTGTACGCCTGCCGGGCGAACGCGACCCGGTTCTCCGTGGAGGTCAGCTCCTCCGACAGTTGCATCATGTTCTGGTTGGCCTTCAGGTCCGGGTACGCCTCGGAGAGCGCGAACAGCCGACCCAGAGTGGCGGTGAGCGCGTTCTCCGCGCCGCTGAGCTGCTGCATCGCCGCCGGGTCGCCGGGGGCCGCGGCGGCGGTGGCCTGCGCGTTGACGGCGGCGTTGCGAGCGTTGATCACCGCTTCGAGGGTTTCCCGCTCGTGCTTGAGGTAGCCCTTGGCGGTCTCGACCAGGTTGGGGATCAGGTCGTGTCGCCGGACGAGCTGCACGTCGATCTGGGCGAAGGCGTTGCGGTACGCGTTGCGGGCCCGGACCAGCCCGTTGTAGATCGACACGCCGAAGCCGAGCACCGCCACGACGATCAACACTAGGCACACCAGTCCGATGATCAGTTCCACGGCCGCTCCCTCGGTATGTGTCGGTTCTTCCGCTGATCATCGTACGTTCGTCGGTCCAGGTCCGCTCCTGCTCCGCGCGCGGATCGACGGGCCTTGAAGCACGCTGTCGACGACGTACCGGAGGGCGATCGCGACGCTCACCACGACGCTGCTCCGGGCGACCGGGTCGAGGCCGCCGTGGCGCCGCCAGGCGAAGCGGTCGACGTCCTCCGGGTCGAGCGGCGCGCGCCGCACGGGTCGCCGAGCGCCGCGCGTGGCGCGCTGAAACGGCCGGCGACGGCGGGGTTAGGGTTAGCGCCGACCGACTCGATCAGCTGACCCGGGGGGCCTCCGCATGGGCGATTCGTTCGCGCATCTGCACGTGCACACGGAATACTCGATGCTTGACGGGGCGGCCCGGCTCAAGGATCTGTTCGCCGAGGTCAAGCGGCAGGGGATGCCGGCGGTGGCGATGACCGACCACGGCAACATGCACGGCGCGAACGACTTCTACAAGCAGGCGATGGCCGCCGGGGTGACCCCGATCCTGGGCATCGAGGCGTACGTGGCACCGGAGTCGCGGTTCCACAAGCAGCGGGTGCGGTGGGGCCGGCCGGAGCAGAAGAGCGACGACGTTTCCGGTAGCGGCGGGTACACCCACAAGACCATCTGGGCGCGGAACAAGACCGGCCTGCACAACCTGTTCGCGTTGACCTCGCGGTCGTACACCGAGGGCTACTTCGTGAAGTGGCCCCGGATGGACGTCGAACTGCTGGCCGAGTACGCCGACGGACTGATGGCCACCACCGGCTGCCCGTCCGGCGAGGTGCAGACCCGGCTGCGGCTCGGCCACGACGCGCAGGCCCTCGAAGCCGCCGCGAAGTACCAGGAGATCTTCGGCAGGGAGAACTACTTCCTGGAACTGATGGACCACGGTCTGGACATCGAGAAGCGGGTCCGCGACGGGCTGTTGGAGATCGGCCGCAAGCTGAACATCCCGCCGGTGGTCACCAACGACTCGCACTACACCCACGAGGCGCAGTCCGAGGCGCACGACGTGCTGCTCTGCGTACAGACCGGCAGCAACGTGGCCGACCCGAACCGGTTCAAGTTCGGCGGCAGCGGCTACTACATCAAGTCGGCCGACGAGATGCGCGGGGTGGACCACTCCGACCCGTGGCTGGAAGGTTGCCGCAACACGCTGCTGGTTGCGGAGCGGGTCGACCCGACCGGCATGTTCGAGTTCCACAACCTGATGCCGCGGTTCCCGGTGCCCGAGGGGGAGACCGAGGAGTCCTGGTTCCGTAAGGAGACCTTCGCCGGGCTGGCCCGCCGGTACCCGGAGGGCATCCCGCAGGGGCACGTCGTGCAGGCCGAGTACGAGTTGGGTGTCATCATCCAGATGGGCTTCCCGTCGTACTTCCTCGTGGTGGCCGACTTCATCCAGTGGGCCAAGGCGCAGGGCATCGCCGTCGGCCCCGGCCGTGGCTCCGCGGCCGGTTCCCTGGTCGCGTACGCCCTGGGCATCACCGACCTGGACCCGATCCCGCACGGGCTGATCTTCGAGCGTTTCCTCAACCCCGAGCGGGTCTCCATGCCGGATGTCGACATCGACTTCGACGAGCGTCGGCGTGGTGAGGTGATCAAGTACGTCACCGACAAGTGGGGTGAGGACAAGGTGGCCCAGATCGCCACCTTCGGCACCATCAAGGCGAAGGCCGCGATCAAGGACTCGGCCCGGGTGCTCGGCTACCCGTATGCGGTCGGCGACCGGATCACCAAGGCGATGCCACCGGCGGTGATGGGCAAGGACATCCCGCTGACCGGCATCTTCGACCCGAAGCACCCGCGGTACGCCGAGGCCGGCGAGATCCGTGGCCTGTACGAGTCCGACCCCGACGTCCGCAAGGTGATCGACACCGCCAAGGGCATCGAGGGGCTGATCCGGCAGACCGGGGTGCACGCCGCCGGTGTGATCATGTCCGCCGAGCCGATCATCGAGCACATCCCGCTGATGCGCCGGGACGCCGACGGGGCGATCATCACCCAGTTCGACTACCCGACGTGCGAGTCGCTCGGGTTGTTGAAGATGGACTTCCTCGGCCTGCGCAACCTCACCATCATCGACGACGCGCTGAAGAACATCGAGCTCAACCACGGACTAAACGTCGACCTGCTCAAGCTGCCGTTGAACGACAAGCCGACGTACGAGCTGCTGGCCCGGGGCGACACCCTCGGGGTGTTCCAGCTCGACGGTGGGCCGATGCGGTCGCTGCTGCGGCTGATGAAGCCGGACAACTTCGAGGACATCTCCGCCGTCCTGGCGCTCTACCGACCCGGCCCGATGGGCGCCAACTCGCACACGAACTACGCGCTCCGCAAGAACGGGCTCCAGGAGATCACCCCGATCCATCCTGAGCTGGCCGAGCCGCTGGAGGAGATCCTCGGCCCGACCCACGGCCTGATCGTCTACCAGGAGCAGGTGCAGCGCGCCGCCCAGGTCCTCGCCGGGTACAGCCTGGGCAAGGCCGACCTGCTGCGCCGGGCGATGGGCAAGAAGAAGAAGGAGGTCCTCGACAAGGAGTTCATCCCGTTCCGGGACGGGATGAAGAGCAACGGCTACTCCGACGAGGCCATCAAGACCCTGTGGGACATCCTCGTCCCGTTCGCCGACTACGCCTTCAACAAGGCGCACACCGCCGGCTACGGGCTGGTGTCGTACTGGACCGGCTACCTGAAGGCCAACTACCCGGCCGAGTACATGGCGGCGCTGTTGACCTCCGTCGGTGACGACAAGGACAAGATGGCCATGTACCTGTCGGAGTGCCGGCGGATGGGCATCCAGGTGCTGCCGCCGGACGTGAACACCTCGGCCGGCCCGTTCACCCCGGTCGGCCGGGAGATCCGCTTCGGCCTCGGCGCGATCCGCAACGTCGGCGCGAACGTGGTCGCCGCGATCATGCGCTGTCGCGAGGAGAAGGGCGACTACGCCGACTTCTACGACTTCCTGTCCAAGGTGGACGCGGTGGTCTGCAACAAGAAGACCATCGAATCTCTGATCAAGGCGGGGGCGTTCGACTCGCTGAAGCACCCCCGCAAGGCCCTGCTCGCCGTGCACGCCGACGCCATCGACGCGTACGCCGACGTCAAGCGCAAGGAGGCCGTCGGGCAGTACGACCTGTTCGGCGCGGGCTTCGGCGACGCCGAGGTGGCGACGAACACCACGGTCATGCCGGTCATCGCCGAGGGGGAGTGGGACAAGCGCGACAAGCTCGCCTTCGAGCGCGAGATGCTCGGCCTGTACGTCTCCGACCATCCCCTGTTCGGCCTGGAGCACATTCTCGGCGCGGCGGCGGACACCACCATCGCGGCGCTCTCTGAGGAAGGCACCGTGCCCGACGGCGCGGTGGTCACCCTCGCCGGCATCCTCTCCGGAGTGCAGCGGCGGGTAACCAAGCAGGGACGGGCGTGGGCCTCGGCCACCCTGGAGGACCTGGCCGGTGGCGTGGAGACGCTTTTCTTCCCGAACACCTACGAGGTGATCGGGCAGTACATCGCCGAGGACGCGATCGTGGTGGTCAAGGGGCGGGTCGACCGGCGCGACGACACCCCGCGCATCATGGCGATGGACATGTCCCTGCCGGACGTCAGCACCAGCGCGGCGAACAAGCCGGTAACCCTCACCATTCCGGTGACCCGCTGCACCCCGCCGCTGGTGGAACGCCTCAAGGAGACCCTGGTGCTGCACCCCGGTGACGCCGAGGTGCACGTCAAACTCCTCAACGGCACCCGCACCACCACCCTGCGCCTGAGCCCGGTCCGGGTGGCCGCCACCACCGCCCTGATGGCCGACCTGAAAAGCGTCCTGGGCCCCGCCAACGTCACCTGACCCGTACTCACCCACCCAACTCGCCCTGTTGATCATGAGGTTGGCGGTTGATCCATAGATCGAAAATGCCGCCAACCTCATGATCGACGTGATGGGTGGGTACGTGATGGGTGGGTGGGTGGGCCACTGGGGTGGGATTGGCGCTTCGGGGTGGGGCGGCGGGGGGTTAGCGTCGGGGTGTGGATCTGGAGCAGGCGCAGAAGCTGTGGCAACCGCAGCCGGGCTGGCTGAACACCGCCAGCTACGGGTTGCCGCCCGACCCGGCCTGGGACGCGTTGCAGGACGCGCTGGCCGCTTGGCGGGCGGGGCGGGGCGCCTGGGAGGACTGGGGCGCCGCCACCGACAGGTGCCGGACGGCGTTCGCCTCCCTGGTCGCGGTGCCGGTGGCGGATGTCGCGGTCGGTGCCACCGTCTCCCAGTTGCTGGCGCCGGTCGCCGCCGCGCTGCCCGCCGGTGCCCGGGTGCTGGTGCCCGAGGTCGAGTTCACCTCCAACCTGTTTCCCTGGCTCGTCCAGGCCGAACGGGGCGTCGAGGTGCGCACCGTCCCGCTGGACGAGTTGGCCGCCGCCGTCGACGCTGACACCTATCTGGTGGCGTTCAGCCTGGTGCAGTCCGCCGACGGCATGATCGCCGCGTACGACGAGATCGTCGCGGCGGCCCGGACCCACGGTGCGCTCGTCGCGGTGGACGCCACCCAGGCGTGCGGTTGGCTGCCGTTCGACGCGGCCCGCGCGGACGTCGTGGTGACCGGCGGATACAAGTGGCTGATGGCGCCCCGGGGCACCGCGTTCGCCTACCTGGCGCCCGGGCTGCGGGACCGGCTGCGACCCGACGCCGCCGGTTGGTACGCGGGTCGCGATCCGCACGCCTCCTACTACGGGCCGCCGCTGCGGCTGGCCGACGACGCCCGCCGGTTCGACCTCTCGCCGGCCTGGTTCAGCTGGGTGGGTGCCGCTCCGGCGCTGGAACTGCTGCTGGAGATCGGCGTCGAGCAGGTGCGGGCGTACGACGTGGCGTTGGCCAACCGGTTCCTCACCGGTCTGGGGCAGCCGACCGGGCACAGCGCGATCGTCACCGTCGAGGTGCCCGGCGCGCAGGAGAAGTTGGAACGCGCCGGGGTACGCGCGGCGGTGCGGGCCGGTCGGGTCCGGGCCTCGTTCCACCTCTACTCCACCACCGAGGACGTCGACCTGGCCCTCGACGCGCTCACCTCCTGATCGCGCCGTCCGACGCCGCACCGGATGGCTCGCCGGTGTGCGGCCGGCGCTCGCCGCCCGCCCTCATCACCTGACCGGTGAGGGCGGGCGGCGCTGTCCCCGGCCCGGGTTGCCGGCCTACCGCCACCCCGGCCCGGGGGAGGTGCGGAAGCTGTCCGCGGCGGCGCCGCCCTCGGTCTTGTCGTCGTGGTTGACCCGGGTGATGGTGACCGACAGGATCTAGACGTCGTCGGCCAGCCTTCCCTCGGCGTTGGACTTGATGCTCGCCGAGAAGGGCTTGAGGCCGACGTTCTGGATTGATCATGAACTTGGCGGTCCGGGTCAAGGCCGTGGCAAGCGCATCCGTGGCGGGCCGTGCTGACGAATCCCCCGGTGGAGACCTGTCCACTGGGAGGAAGTCTGGTGTCTGGGGTTCTGGTACCCGCCGAGGTCGGGCAGATCGCGGTCAAGCGCCTCACGGCCGCCGCCGAGGAACTCGACGTCAACCTGGTCGCCGCGCTGGTGGTCGAGTTGGCCGAGGTGTGGGGAGTGGTGCGGCTGTGGGACGACGTCTGCGTGCCGGTGCTCGCCGCGCTGAGCGGACGGACCGCCGTCGGGATCGCCGTCGGGCACGCCCTGTCCGAAGGCGTCCGGGTCGGTCTGGACGTGTTCCGCCGTGAGCCGGGCGTCGGTTCGCCCACCGACGGTGTGTTGCTGGCCGGGGCGGAACAGGAGGAACACGGTCTCGGACTGCACGCGCTGGCCGCCGCGTTGCGGGAACGTGGCCGGGGCTGCCTGCTGGTCGGGCCGGCGCTGCCGTGGGCGGCGTTGGCCAGCGCCGTCGTCCGGGCCCGGCCGCACACCGTCGCGGTCTGGTCCCAGTCGCCGGTGACCGGCCGGTCGTACCGCATCGGGCGGTTCGCCCGGGATTTTCCGGCGGTCCGGGTGTACGGCGCCGGTCCGGGCTGGGTCGAGCCGCTCGCCCCGCCCGTGACGCGTCTCGACTCTCTCTCCGCCGCCCTCCGGGTGCTGTAGTCGGGGCGGGCGCACGTGCGGTCGCCGTCCGCGCTTATCGTGACGTGGGTCATACCGATACGGTTCCGTACCGTATCGTAAATGTCCTACGCTCGAAGTCGACGCGGACGGGACCGAATCGAAGTCGGGGGCGGGAATGCAGCCGAACGAGCAGAACACCGGACATCCGAGGAGGTGGGCGATCCTCGGGGTGCTGGTGATCAGCCTGCTCGTGGTCGTCCTCGACAACACCATCCTCAACGTCGCGCTACGCACGCTCGCCGATCCGGTGCACGGGCTCGGGGCGAGCCAGGGCGAGCTGGAGTGGTCGATCAACTCATACACCCTGGTCTTCGCCGGGCTGCTGTTCACCTTCGGCGTGTTGGGGGACCGGGCCGGCCGCCGCCGGATGCTGCTGATCGGGCTCGTGCTCTTCGGCCTGGCCTCACTGCTGTCGGCGTACGCGCAGACGCCCGGCCAATTGATCGCGGCCCGGGCGCTGATGGGGTTCGGCGGCGCAGCGATCATGCCGGCGACGTTGTCGATCATCTCCAACGTCTTCGATCCCCGGGAACGAGGACGCGCCATCGGCATCTGGGCCGGCGCGGTCGGTCTGGCGGTGGCCATCGGGCCGGTCCTCGGCGGGTTGTTGCTGGAGCACTACTGGTGGGGTTCGGTCTTCCTGATCAACGTGCCGGTGGTGGCGCTCGGCGTCACCCTGGTCGCGTTGCTGGTGCCTGAGTCGCGCGACCCCGAACCGGGCCGCATCGACGCGGTCGGTGTGCTGCTCTCCGTGGTCGGTCTGGTCGCCCTCACCTACGGCATCATCGACGGCGGCGAGCACGGCTTCGATCGCCCCCTGGTCTGGGCCTCGATCCTCGGCGGCGTCGCGGTGCTGGCCTGGTTCGTCCGGCACGAGCGAGGCAGCAGCCACCCGGCGCTGGACGTCCGACTGTTCCGGGTGCCCCGGTTCGCCGCCCCGGTGGCGATGATCGGCCTGGTCTTCTTCGCCGCGATGGGCGTGATGTTCTTCAGCTCGTTCTACCTGCAACTGGTGCGCGGCTACAGCCCGCTGGAGACCGGCCTGCTCTTCCTGCCCTTCGCGGTCGCCCAACTCTTCTTCGCACCACGCAGCGCCACCATGGTCCGCCGGTACGGCAGCCGGGCGGTGTCGGTGGTGGGGCTGGTGTTGACCTCGGTGGCGTTGGGCGGGTTCGCCTTCGTCGACGCCGCCACACCCATCTGGCTGGTGCTGGTCGCCTTCTTCCTGCAGGGCGTCGGGATGGCCAACATCATGCCGCCGGCCACCGAATCGATCATGTCGGCGCTGCCCCGGGAGAAGGCCGGCGTGGGCTCCGCGATCAGCAACACCATCCGGCAGGTGGCCGCCGCGCTGGGCGTCGCGGTGATCGGCTCGGTGCTGGCCGCCGGCTACCGCCACGGGATCGAACCGGCCCTGGTGGACCTGCCACCGGCAGCCGGCGAAGCAGCCGGCGAGTCCATCGCCGGCGCGTACGCCGCAGCGGGTCAGCTCGGTCCGGCGGGCCCGCAACTGGTCGAGGCGGCCAACGACTCCTTCGTCTCGGCGATGCATCTTTCGGCCACCCTGGCCGCGCTGGTCGCCGCGGCCGGCATCCTGGTGGCCCTGCGCTTCATGCCCGGCCGGGCCACCACCGGCGGGCCGGCGACGATCGGCGGACCCGGGTTGGCCGCTGCCACATCCGGGCAGGGACAATGAGGGGATGACCAGCACGGCGGACGCTGCACGACCACCCGGCCGACCACGCAGCGTCCGCGCGGACGAGGCGATCATCGAGGCCACCCTGGATCTGCTCGCCGAGGGCAGCATCGTCGAGACGATCTCGGTCGAGGCGATCGCCGCGCGGGCCGGGGTGGGCAAGGCCACCATCTACCGCCGCTGGCCGGGTAAGGACGCGCTGCTGCGCGACGCGTTGCGTCGGCTCAAGGGCGATCCGCCGCAGCCGTCCGGGGAGTCCGTCCGCGAAGACCTGATCACGCTGGTGACCGCGATCGGCCACAACGTCGACCCGCGCGCGGCGCAGATCATGCCCGGTCTGGCGCCGGTGATGAAACGCAGCCCCGAGCGGTACGCGTTCTACCAGAGCATCGTGGAGCCCCGCCGGGCGGCGATGCGGGAGGTGCTGCGCCGTGGCGTCCGCGAGGGCGAGCTGCGCACCGACATCGACATCGAGGTGACGATGGCGATGCTCACCGGGCCGATGCTCATCCAGCGGGTGCTGAACTGGAACCCGGACCTCGACGCGGCGAACCTGCCGGAGAGGGTCGTCGACGGCGTCCTGGCCGGTATCCGCGCTCGCTGACCCGTGCTGCCGACACATCGCACGGTGTCCGGCGGTCGCTCAGCCGGCCGGCGTACGCAACCGGTGCAGGCGCAGGGCCAACTGCACCTCCAGGGCCCGGTCCGGCCGCTGCCAGTCGGCGCCGAGCAACTGCCCGACCCGCTCCAGCCGCTGGGTCACCGTGTTGACGTGCACGTGCAACTGCTCGGCGGCCCGGGCCAGGCTGCCACCCACCCCGAAGTACGCCTCCAGGGTCCGCACCAACGCGGTGCCGCGCCGGGCGTCGTATTCGATCACCGGGCCGATCGTCGCGGTGAGGAACCGGCTCACGTCGGCCTCGCCGCTGTCGTCGACGGCACCCAGCAGCAGCCCGACGAATCCCAGCTCGGCGCTGCTCGCCCCCTGCCCGGCCCGGCCCAGCGCGCCCAGCGCGGTCAGGCAGCGGTCCGCCTCCCGGAACGCGGCGGCCAGCGACGCCGGGCCGGTCGACGGGCCGCTCGCTCCCGCGGTCACCGGTCGACCGGTGGTCCGGGACAGGTCCCGGGCCACCGCGCGGGCGCTGCTCCCGGCGTCCTGACCGGGCAACATCAGCGCCACCCTGCCGTCGCGCGCCGCGGCCAACCCGCTCCGGGTCGAGGCGTACGTGGTGGCCCAGGAGAGCACCCGCTGCCGGGCGGAGCCGGTCGCCGCGATGGCATCGTCGCCGACGGCCACCAGCACGTGCGGGGCGTCGAGATCCACGCCCAGCCGACGCGCCCGGCTGCGCAGCGCGTCGGTGTCGCGCAGCGGCCGGGCGATCAGGTCGTCGAGCAACTCGCCCCGGACCCGTCCCTCCGCATCGGCGACGGTACGCCGGAACAGCAGTAGCAGGGCGGTCACCAGCGCCGCACGCTCCAGGATCCGCTGGTCGGCGTCGGCCGGTTCCCCCTCGGGACGCAGCACCAGTACGCCCAGGTTCTCCGCGCCGGCCACCACGGCGGCGTACCACAGCGTGCCGCGGCGTACGCTGCGTCCCTCCGTCCGCGACGCCGCTACCGCCTCCACGATCTCCGCCCGGTCCGGCTCGTCGATCTCACCGACCTGGGCCAGCCGCCGTCCCTCGGCGTCCAGCGCCAACAGCGCGCCGCCGAGCACGTCGGTGACGGCTGCGGCCACGTCCTCCACCCCGCCGCCGCGCAACACCAGCGCGGTCATCCGGTCGTGCGCCGCGGCGGCCCGCTCCACGGAACTGCTGTGCGCCCGGATGGTGGTGTTCGCCGAGGACAGTTCCTCCAACGCCGCGCGGGTCTCGGCCAGCAGCCGCGCGGTGTCGATCGCCACCGCGGCGTGGGCCGCCAGGGAGAGCAGCAGCGCCACCTCCTCGCGGGCGAACGGCCGGGCCGAGCGGTTGGCCGCGTAGAGCACGCCGATGCTTGTCGAGCCGAGTCGCAGCGGCACCCCGAGGATGGCGACCAGCCCTTCCTCACCCACCCCGGCGTCGATCTCGCGGGTGTGGTGGAACCGCTCGTCCTCCGGGTAGTTCGCGGTCACGTACGGGGCGCCGGACTGGGCCACCAGGCCACCGAGCCCGGCGCCCATGGGCAGCCGCAGCCGCTGGAACCGGGCGGAGACCGAGCCGTCGGTCACCCGCATGTAGGTGTCGCCGCGCTCGGCGTCGTCGAGCGTCATGTAGGCGACGTCCGCGCCGAGCAGGTGCCGGGCCCGGTGCACGATCGCCCGCAGCACCTCGTCCAGGTCGCGTAGCCCGGCCAGGTCGCTCACCGTGTCGTACAGGCCGGACAGCTCGCCCTCCCGGCGGCGGCGGCGCTCCAGCAGCGCCCGCACGCGCAGCGCCACCGTCTTGGCCTGTTCCAACTCGGCGAGGCGCTCGGCGGGCAGCCCGGCCGAGCGGGCGGCGACCAGCGGTCCCTCGAACTCGACCGCGGCCGCCTCCCGGGCGAGCAGTTCCAGGAACTCCACCGGCGACGACATGACGGACATTCTGCGGGTGGCCGGCGTCAGTTCGCCGTCCAACCCCCGTCGAGCGCGATCGAGGCGCCGGTGAGGAAGCCCGCCGGCGGCGAGCAGAGGTACGCCAGCAGTTCCGCCACCTCCTCCGGCTCGATCAGCCGCTTGACCGCCGCACGGGCCAACATGATCTTCTCGATGACCTCGGACTCGGGGATGCCGTGGGCGGTCGACTGGTCGGCGATCTGGCTCTCCACCAGCGCGGTACGCACGTACGCCGGGTTGATGCAGTTGGCGGTCACCCCGTGCGCCGCGCCCTCCAGCGCCACCACCTTCGACAGCCCTTCCAGGGCGTGCTTGGCGGAGACGTAGGCGGCCTTGTACGGCGAGGCGCGCAGCCCGTGCACCGAGGAGATGTTCACGATCCGACCCCAACCGCGGGCGTACATGTGCGGCAGCGCCCGCCGGATCAGCAGGAACGGCGCCTCCACCATCACCCGCTGGATGTACTCGAACCGCTCGACGGGAAAATCCTGGAGCGGCGCGACATGTTGCAGCCCGGCGTTGTTGACCACGATGTCGACGTCGGCGTACAGCGCGTCCACCGCCGCCGGATCGGCGAGGTCCACCCCCTCTGCCCGGCCCCCGGCCTCGCCGGCCACCTGCTTGGCCGCCTCGACGTTGCGGTCCACCACCACGACCGTGGCACCGGCCGCCGCCAGCCGCAGGGCACAGGCCCGGCCGATGCCACCGCCCCCGCCCGTCACGAGGGCGGTACGACCGGCCAGGTCGACGTTCACGACGTGGGGGACCGCCACGGGTTCTGCCGTCATGGCGCATGAAGTTACGAGCTGTGTGGTCGGGCGCACATGGGATGGCGGCACATACTGGCCCCGTGCTGTGTGGTTGTCCGCTACATCCCGGCCGCACCCGCCACGGCGGGCGCGTCCGCGCGGCACATCGTGACCGCCTCGCCGCGACGGCGTGTCCGGCGGCGCGCGGTGGCGGGCGTGTCCGGCGGCACGCCGGGTCGGCGGCATCGGTAGGGTGTCGAACACACGTACTGGCTGACGGTGGGAGGGAGACGGCGTGCGGGTGCTCGGCGTCGACCCGGGGCTGACCCGGTGCGGTGTCGGCGTGGTCGAGGGGGTGCCCGGACGATCCTGCACGCTCATCGCCTACTACGTCGTCTACACCGACCCGGCCGACGAACTGCCCACCCGCCTGTTGCATCTGGACCGTGCGCTTACCGAGTTGGTCGCCGAGCACCGACCGGACAGCGTGGCCGTCGAGCGGGTGTTCAGCCAGCACAACGTGCGTACGGTGATGGGCACCGCCCAGGCCAGCGGGATCGCGGTGCTGGCCGGGGCGCGTGCCGGGCTGCCGGTGCAGACGTACACCCCGAGCGAGGTGAAGGCGGCGGTGACCGGTTCCGGCCAGGCGGACAAGGCCCAGATGACCGCGATGGTCACCCGGCTGCTGCGGCTGCCCGAGCCACCCCGGCCGGCGGATGCCGCGGACGCCCTCGCGCTGGCCATCTGCCACGTGTGGCGTGGCGGCACCCGCTCGAAACTGGCCGCCGCGGCGGACCGGGTCAGACGAGGAGGAGCGAGATGATCGCCAGTGTGCGCGGCGTGGTGACCGCCGTCGGCCCGGACCAGGCGGTGATCGAGGTCGGCGGGGTCGGACTGGCCGTGCAGTGCGCTCCCGGCACGCTCGCCGACCTTCGGGCCGGCCAGCCGGCCCGGCTGGCCACCAGCCTGGTCGTCCGGGAGGACTCACTCACCCTCTACGGTTTCGCCGACGACGACGCCAAGGCACTGTTCGAGCTGTTGCAGACCGCCAGCGGGGTCGGCCCGCGGCTGGCTCAGGCGGTGCTCGCGGTGCACACCCCCGACGCGGTACGCAAGGCCGTCGCCAACGCCGACACGGCGGCGCTGACCCGGGTGCCGGGCATCGGCAAGAAGGGCGCCGAGCGACTGGTGCTGGAGCTGCGCGACCGGATCGGCCCGGTGCCGGTGGGTGCCGACGGCGCGGCCGGGGTGACCGGCGGCAGCTGGCCGGATCAGGTCCGCCAGGCGTTGATCGGGCTCGGTTGGACGGCCGGCCAGGCCGACCAGGCGGTCGCCGCCGTCGCCGAGAGCGTCGACGGTCCCACCCCGCCGGTGCCGGTGCTGTTGAAGCAGGCCATCCGGCTGCTGGGTCGGACCCGATGAGCAGCGAGAACCTGGTCTCGGCGTACGTCAACGACGCGGAGCTGGACGCGGAGGTAAGCGTCCGACCGAAGCGCCTCGCCGAGTTCATCGCCCAGGACCGCGTTCGCGACCAGCTCGACCTGCTGCTTCAGGGCGCCATGCGGCGCGGCTCGCCGCCCGACCACATCCTGCTCTCGGGCCCGCCGGGCCTGGGCAAGACCAGCCTCGCCAACATCGTGGCCGCCGAGCTGGGTACCGGCATCCGGGTGACCAGCGGGCCGGCGATCGAACGCTCCGGTGACCTGGCGGCGATCCTGACCAGCCTGGCCGAGGGGGACGTGCTCTTCATCGACGAGATCCACCGGATCGCCCGGCCGGCGGAGGAACTGCTCTACAGCGCGATGGAGGACTTCCGGGTCGACGTGGTCGTGGGCAAGGGGCCGGGGGCCACCGCCATCCCGCTCGACGTGGAGCCGTTCACGCTGGTCGGCGCGACCACCCGGTCCGGTCTGCTCACCGGCCCGATGCGGGACCGGTTCGGCTTCGTGGCGCACCTGGATTTCTACTCGCCGGCCGACCTGGAGACGCTGCTGCACCGCTCGGCGCGCATCCTCGGGGTGCCGATCACCGAGGACGGGGCGGCGGAGATCGCCGGCCGGTCCCGGGGCACGCCCCGGATCGCCAACCGACTGCTGCGCCGGGTGCGGGACTTCGCCGAGGTGCGCGCCGACGGTGTGGTCACCGTCGCGACCGCCCGGGCGGCCCTGATCGTGTACGACGTGGACGCCCTCGGGCTGGACCGGCTCGACCGAGCGGTGCTGACCGCGCTGGTGGATTCGTTCCGGGGTGGTCCGGTCGGCCTGTCCACCCTGGCCGTGGCGGTGGGGGAGCAGCCGGACACGGTCGAGGAGGTCTGTGAGCCGTTCCTGGTGCGGGCCGGGCTGCTGGCGCGTACGCCCCGAGGCCGGGTGGCCACCGAGGCCGCCTGGCACCATCTGGGCCGTACGCCGCCGAATGGTACATTTGCGGCAGAAGCTCCTCCCGCGCCGGATCTGTTCTCGCTGGACGTCGGCGAGCCGTGATCTGTTCGTGATCTCTGCCGCGTTCGGCGTTCCCAGACAGAGCGACTAGACTCGCCGCGGTCTGTACAGGACGTGAGAATCCGCCTCCGGTGCGGCGCCGACGCGCCGGTCCGGCGGCCAATGGGAAGGTCGACAACCGTGCACTACGCAGCAGAAGGCGGCGGAGCGGGAGGCTTCACGCCGATCCTCATGATCGCTCTGCTCTTCGGCGTCATGTACTTCATGATGATCCGTCCGCAGCAGAAGCGCCGCCGCGAGGCCGAATCGATGCAGGCCAACCTCTCCGTGGGCGACGAGGTGGTCACCATCGGCGGGCTCTACGGCGCGGTCACCGGTGTCGAGGACGACAGCGTGCTGCTGGAGGTCGCTCCCGGAGTGCAGACCCGCTACGCCCGGCCGGCGATCGCCCGGGTGGTCACCCCGGCGGAGCGCCCGGTCGAGTCGCCCGTCGAGGAATCCGACTCCGTCAAGGACTGACGCCGAGTCCCATCCGGGTCGCCGGTCTCCCGGCGATTCGGACGGGAAGTGCCCACGCGTGTCCCCGGGTGGGTGCCATCCTCGAATTGCGCATTGAGACAATTGGATAGAAGGCCGACGTCGGGCGCCGGCGCGCCGACTCGTACCCGGTCCACGCTCCGCGTCGACCCCCGAGACGGCGGTGCCCGCCTGAGCGCCGTCGGAAGGCAGACCGTCGGCCGGGGGACCGGCCGACCCGCCGCCGCGCCCGCGGCGGCGTGACCACAGGGAGACAGGACAGCCGTGGCACCACCTCAGGGACAGATGCGCCCGGGACGGCAGTTGGCCGTGCTCGGGGCCATCTTCGTCGTCCTCTATCTTTTGGTGTTCTTCTCGGGCGGCGCCAGCGGTGGCTGGAAGGACCGGCTCGAACCCCGCCTCGGTCTTGACCTGGTCGGCGGCACACGGCTCACGCTGGAGGCCACCAACACCCTCGACGGCCGCGCCCCCACGGCGGAGAACCTGGAGCGGGCCCGCCAGATCATCGAGAGCCGGGTCAACGCGTACGGCGTGGCCGAGGCCGAGGTGGTCACCGAGGGCGACCGCAACATCGTCGTCTCCCTGCCCGGCGAGAACCGCGAGCTCAACGAGGTCGGCAGCGCCGCCGAGCTGCGGTTCCGGAAGGTCCTGAAGATCGCCGACGGCAGCGGGTCGATCCCGTCGCCGGCACCGAGCGAGAGCCCTTCGGCGACCCCGTCCGGCTCCGCGAGCCCCGAGGCCACCCCCTCGGGCTCCGCGAGCCCCGCGCCCGACGCCGAGGCCACCTCGTCGCCGGACGCCGGTGGCCAGGGCGGTGGCGCGCCGACGCCGACCCCGTCGGCGACCCAGACCCCGACCCCGACCCCGTCGCCGACCGCGACCGAAGAGGTGCCGCAGAGCATCGAGGAACAGCGCCGCGCCGTCGAGCAGAAGGTCGGTGCCGAGGCGTGGGCCGCCGCCAGCGGGTTGCAGGCGCCGGCCGACCTGAGCGCCGACCCCTCGCTGGCCGACAAGCTCAAGCCGTTCGGTGAGCTGAGCGGCCGTGAGGTCGCGGTGCTGCCGGGGCAGATGCAGTTCAACGTGCCGACGATCAGCTGCGCCCAGCTCGACGACCGGCCCCCGGCGTCCATCTCCGACCCGGAGCAGCAGGTCGTCGCCTGCGAGGGCGGGTACGCAAAGAACCTGCTGGACGTGGCCAAGGTGCTCGGCACCGACGTCTCCGACGCCAACGCGGTGCGCGACCAGACCAGCCAGTGGGTGGTCAGCCTGAACTTCACCGGCTCGGGCCAGGACAAGTGGACCGCGCTGACCCGCGAGGCGTTCAACAACGAGGGCCAGGCGTGTGACGCGTCCGCGCTCGGTGACGAGGGCAAGTGCCGGGTCGCCGTGGTGCTGGACAACCAGATCATCTCGTCGCCGCAGATCCAGGGCGTGCTCACCGGCAACTCCCAGATCACCGGCAACTTCAGCAACGCCGAGGCCAGCGAGCTGGCCGGCTACCTCAGCTACGGAGCCCTGCCGGTCACCTTCGAGGCGCAGGAGCAGCAGAACGTCACCGCCACCCTGGGCGCCAGCCACCTGCGGGCCGGTCTGCTCGCGGCCGGCATCGGCATGCTGCTGGTCATCATCTACTCGTTCTTCTACTACCGCCTGCTCGGCTCGGTGATCTTCCTGAGCCTGATCCTGTCGGCGCTGCTGCTCTTCGGCGCGTTGGTGGTGCTCGGCCGGCAGATCGGCTTCACGCTCACCCTCGCCGGCATCGCCGGCATCATCGTCTCGCTCGGTGTGGCGGCGGACTCGTTCGTCATCTACTTCGAACGGCTCAAGGACGAGATCCGGGAGGGGCGCAGCCCGCGCAGCGCGGTACCCCGGGCCTGGGTCCGGGCCCGCCGGACGATCATCTCCGCCAACGCGATCACGATCATGTCGGCGCTGGTGCTCTACATCGTCTCGGTCGGCACGGTGAAGGGCTTCGCCTTCGCCCTCGGCCTGGCCACGGTGCTGGACCTGCTGGTGGTCTTCCTCTTCCGGCATCCGATCATGACGATGTTCGCCCGTACCAAGGCGTTCCTGTCCCCACGGGTCAGCGGCCTGGGCCGGGCACTGCCGGCCCGGTCGGAGCCGGCCCCGTCGTCCCGCAACCAGCGCGTCAAGGAGGCCTGAGATGGCTGAGACTGGTCTGGCGGCCCGCCTCTACCGAGGTGAGGCCGGCCTCAACATCGTCGGCCGGCGCAAGATGTGGTTCACCATCGCCAGCGTGCTGGTGGTGATCGCGCTCGGCAGTGTCATCTTCCGGGGCTTCAGCCTGGGCATCGAGTTCGCCGGCGGCAACTCCTTCCAGGTGCCGACCAGCGTCGGCGCCCTGGAGCAGGTGGAGGACCGGGCGGGTGAGGTGCTGGCCACCGCGGGCGAGGGTGGCCGGGTGGTGACCACCCAGCAGGTCGGCGGGGGTGGCGGCGAGTTCTACGAGCTGCGTACCACCGAGCTCGACGCGGAGCAGGCCGAGGCGGTCCGGACCGAGTTGGGTCAGGTGTTCGACATCGACCCGGCGGAGATCGCCAGCAACCGGGTCAGCGAGGCGTGGGGCAGCCAGGTGACCAACCGGGCCCTGCTCGGTCTGGTTGTCTTCCTGGCGCTGGTGACGGTCTACCTGGTCCTGCGGTTCGAGTGGCAGATGGCGGTCGGGGCGATCTTCGCCCTGGTGATGAACCTGGTCCTCACCGCCGGCCTCTACTCGATCGTCGGGTTCGAGGTCACCCCGTCGACGATCATCGGATTCCTCACCATCCTGGGCTTCGCCCTGTACGACGTGGTGGTGGTCTTCGACAAGGTGCAGGAGAACACCAGAGGCGTCACCGCGAACAACAACCAGACGTACGGCGAAGCGGCCAACCTGGCCGTGAACCAGAGCCTGATGCGGTCGATCAACACCTCGGTGGTCGCTCTGCTCCCGGTCGGCGGCATCCTGTTCATCGGTGCCGGCCTGCTCGGCGCGGGCACCCTGAAGGACCTCGGTCTGGTGCTCTTCGTCGGTATGGCGATGGCCTTCCTCACCTCGATCACGCTGGCCACCCCGCTGCTGGTGGTGCTGAAGAACCGCGACCCGCGGATCCAGGCGCACAACAAGCGGGTGCTGGCCCGGCGGTCCACGGTCGGCCGGGGCGAGACCCCCGTCAAGGCGGGCGGCGCGCCGCGCCCGGTCGAGCGGGACGAGGAGCCGGTCACCGCGGAGACCGGCGCCCTCGCCGGTGCCGCCGCGCCGAAGGTGGGCGCCCGGCCGGCGGGCAAGCGTTCCGGTGGTGCCCGGGGCGGGCGTCCCGGTGGCGGCAACCGTCCGGGCGGCGCAAAGCGACGCTGAGGACGCCCGGGGCGACCCGGTAGAGACTGGTACCGGCGGCGTCCTGCATGCTGTGCGAGCAGCGTGCGGGACGCCGCCGTCGTGTGGAAGGAAGCGGAACTGCCGTGACGGAGACCCACAGCACCGGGGTACGCGGAGACAGCGGGCCGGAGGTGGCCCGGCTGGTGGCCAGCCGGGTGCTCGACGTGCCCGACTTTCCCAAGCCCGGCGTCATGTTCAAGGACCTGATGCCGTTGTTCGCCGACGGTGACGCCTTCCGGGACGTGATCGACGGAATCGTCGCCTACCACGGGCGGGAGTCCTTCGACGCCGTGGTCGGCATCGAGGCGCGGGGGTTCGTGGTCGCCGCCGCGGTCGCGTACGCGACCGGAGTCGGGGTGGTGCCGGTGCGTAAGGCCGGCAAGTTGCCCCGGCCGGCGTACGCCGCCTCCTACGAACTGGAGTACGGCGAGGCCACCCTCGAGGTGCACCAGGACGCCTTCACCGCCGGACATCGGGTGCTGGTGGTCGACGACGTGCTCGCCACCGGCGGCACGGCGGCGGCCACGCTCGACCTGGTCGAGCGGGCGGGTGGCACGGTGGCGGGTTTCACCGTGCTGCTGGAGTTGTCGTTCCTCGGTGGACGCGACCGGCTGGCTCCGCGTCCCGTGCATGCCCTGTTGACCGTTTGAGAGGTCGGCGACCCCGGACGGACCCGGCAAGGTCCGTCCGGCGGAGCGGCACGGCACCCCGGGTGGGGGTAGCATTGCCCATTGCTGACTGGGCGGTTACCCGCCTGTGCGGCGCTAGACCAGACCGGCCGGCGCACGGTCGGTGTCGTCCCGGCGAGCGGTGAGGAGGCCGGTGTCCCACGAGGTCGTTCCTCCGGTGGAGGGCACGGTGCACCCGACAGGTGACGCGGAGGGCACGCTGACCGACCGTAACGGCGCCGCGGCGGCGTCCGGTGGCGGGTCGGGGGCGGCGCAGCAGGCCAGCGACCCGGCTCGTCCGGCCGTCGACGCCGGCGACGGTGATTCCGCGGCTGCCGGTGGGTTCGGCCTGTCCCACGCGCCGACCGGGCGGCGGGTTCGGGCACGTCTCGCCCGGTTCAACGCGCCGTGGCAGTCCTCGCAGGTCAGCGAGGTACTGGAGCCGCTGATCGCGTCACACCGGGAGAATCACCCCAAGGCCGACGCGCGGCTGTTGCAGCGGGCCTTCGACACGGCTGCGCGCTGGCACTCCGGGCAGTACCGCAAGTCCGGCGACCCCTACATCACCCACCCGCTCGCGGTGGCGACCATCCTGGCGAACCTGGGCATGGACACCACCACCCTGGTCGCGGCGCTGCTGCACGACACCATCGAGGACACGGAGTACACCCTCGACCAGATGCGGTCCGACTTCGGTGGTGAGGTCGCCCTGCTGGTCGACGGGGTCACCAAGCTCGACAAGGTCAAGCTCGGCGATGCGGCGAAGGCCGAGACGATCCGCAAGATGGTCGTCGCCATGGCCAAGGATCCGCGGGTTCTGGTGATCAAGCTGGCCGACCGCCTGCACAACATGCGGACGCTGACCTTCCTGCCGCGCCCGAAGCAGGAACAGAAGGCGAAGGAGACGCTGGAGATCCTCGCCCCGCTGGCCCACCGGCTCGGCATGAACACGATCAAGTGGGAGCTGGAGGACCTGGCGTTCGGGACGTTGTTCCCGAAGAGGTTCGAGGAGATCAACCGGCTGATCGGGGAGCACCAGCCGCAGCGGGAGGCGTTGCTGCGGCAGGTGACGCAGAAGGTGCAGACCGATCTGAAGGCCGCCAAGATCAAGGCGGAGACGACGGGTCGGCCGAAGCACCTGTACTCGATCTACCAGAAGATGATCGTGCGGGGGCGGGACTTCAACGACATCTACGACCTGGTGGGTGTGCGGATCCTGGTCGACACGGTGCGGGACTGCTACGCGGCGCTTGGGGTGATCCACGCGAACTGGCAGCCGGTGCCGGGCCGGTTCAAGGACTACATCGCCATGCCGAAGTTCAACATGTACCAGTCGCTGCACACCACGGTGATCGGTCCGACCGGTAAGCCGGTGGAGATGCAGATCCGCACGTACGCGATGCACCGTACGGCGGAGTTCGGCATCGCGGCGCACTGGAAGTACAAGGAGCACAAGGGCACCCAGATCGTCGGTCCGCCGGCCCACATCGACGAGATGACCTGGCTGCGGCAGTTGCTGGACTGGCAGCGGGAGGCCGCCGACCCGAGCGAGTTCCTGGACGCGTTGCGGTTCGACCTGTCCAGCCAGGAGGTGTACGTCTTCACCCCGAAGGGCGACGTGATCCCGTTGCCGACGGGGTCGACGCCGGTGGACTTCGCGTACGCGGTGCACACCGAGGTGGGGCACAAGTGCATCGGGGCGCGGGTCAACGGCAAGCTGGTGCCGTTGGAGTCGACGCTGTCCAACGGCGACGTGATCGAGATCTTCACCTCGAAGTCCGAGACGGCCGGCCCCACGCAGGACTGGCTCGGCTTCGTGAAGAGCCCCCGGGCGCGGACGAAGATCCGGCAGTACTTCAACAAGGAGCGCCGCGAGGAGGCGATCGAGGAGGGCAAGGACGCGATCGTCAAGGCGATGCGCAAGCAGGGCATGCCGTTGCAGCGGATGCTCACCTCCGACAACCTGATGGCCATCGCCCGGGACCTGCACCTGGCCGACGTGGCGTCGCTGTACGCGGCGGTCGGCGACAGTCAGGTCTCCGCCCAGTCGGTGGTGCAGAAGCTGATGGCCTCCTACGGCGGGGAGGAGGGCGCGGCGGAGGACATCGCCGAGACCGCCGTGGCCACCCGCCCGCCGCGCAGCCGCGCCTCCAGCCACGACCCGGGTGTGGTCGTACGCGGGGTCAGCGACGTGTGGATCAAGCTGGCCCGCTGCTGCACCCCGGTCCCGCCGGACTCGGTCTTCGGTTTCGTGACCCGTTCCGGCGGGGTCAGCGTGCACCGCGACGACTGCGCCAACGCCGAGGACCTGCGCGCCCAGGGCGAGCGGGTGGTCGAGGTGAACTGGAAGCTCACCTCCGCCTCGACGTTCCTGGTGGCGATCCAGGTGGAGGCGCTGGACCGGCACAAGCTGCTGGCGGACGTCACCCGGATGCTCTCCGAGGAGCGGGTCAACATCCTCTCCGCCACCGTCACCACCACCCGCGACCGGGTGGCGGTGAGCCGGTTCAGCTTCGAGATGGCCGACCCGAAACACCTCGGGCATCTCCTCGCCGCCGTACGCAAGGTCGACGGCGTCTTCGACGCCTACCGCGTGACCTCCGGCGCCTGAAGCGCCCGTCGGCGGGGCCGACGGGCGCTTCGAGTGGTTCGGGGGTCAGGCGTCGGTCATGGTGAGGTCGGTGATGACGACCTCCTTCTTGGGGTGGCCGCCGCCGGCCTGCTGGGCGAACGCGCCGTCGTCACCGGCCGCCGCGACGTCCCTGACGATGTCCATGCCACCGGTGATGGTGCCCAGGACGGTGTAGTTCGGGTCCAGCGGCGAATCGCCGTACACGATGAAGAACTGGCTGCCGCTGCTGGACGGCTGGCCCGAGTTGGCCATCGCGATGACGCCCTCCGGGTACGGCGGTCGCTTGTCGGTCGGCAGGTTCTCCTCCGCCATCCGGTAGCTCGGGCCGCCGGTGCCGTCGGTGTCCCGCCAGCCCTCACCGGTGGCGCTCGGGTCGCCGCACTGGAGCACCTTGATGCCCTCGGTCACCAACCGGTGGCACTTGGTGTTGTCGAAGAAGTTCTTTTCGGCCAGGTGCGTGAAGCTCCCCGCCGTGCACGGCACCGCGGACCTGTCGATCCGGGCGGTGATCGGCCCGAGGTTCGTGGTGATCGTCATGGTCTGGGCACCCACCTTGGTCTGCTGGGTGTCCGGCAGCCCGACGTCCTTGACCTGCGGGGTGCGCTCGCCGTCGGGCAGCTCGACCCAGTCGCACTGCACGGAGTTCGCTTCCTGGGCCGCGTTGTCGGTGCCGCTGTCGTCGCCGAGCATGTTGCTGGCCAGCCAGGCCGTGCCGGCGACCACCAACAGCAGGACCACGCCGGCCCCGACCACCGCCTGCGTCTGGCGGCGCTTACGGGCCCGAGCGGCCCGCTCGGCCATCTCCTTCTCGAGCCGGGCGCGGGCCGCCGCGCGCTGCCGCTCTCTGGTGGACGTCACGCCTCGATCCTCCTGGACTGTATGTGGATGCCGCTGCGGTGGGGTGGGTGGCTCGGTCGCGCGTGGTCAGCCGGCGCTGGCGCTGGCCTCGGGTGCGCCGGAGGGCTCCGGACTCGGCGTGCCCGAGGGCGCCGGATCGGCGGGCGACGCCGGGTCCAGCACGGGCTCACCGACGGTCAGGCTCTGGATGACCACGTCGTCGTTCTCCGGCTTGACCTTCTCCCCGGCCCCATTGTCCACAGTCGGCAGGGCGCCGATCTTCTCGACGACGTCGAGACCCTCGGTGACCCGGCCGATGATCGGGTACTGCGGTTCCTCGGTCGGGGTGAAGTCCTCGAAGAAGAGCAGGAACTGGCTCCCGTTGGCCCCGGGCGGGTTCGAGATCATCGCGACCGTGCCCTTGGGGTACGTCGGTGGCTGGTCCGGGGACGGGCTCGGCTCCGCCGACGCCTCCGGGGCGGTCGGCACGTTCTCGTTGTAGAACGAATACGCCGGGCCACCCAGACCGGTGCCGCTGGGGTCACCACAGCGCACCGCGCCGTCGGCGGTGATCTCGTGGCACTTGGTGTTGTCGTAGAACGATTGGCTGGCGAGGTGGGTGATGCTGGCTGCGGCGCACGGGGCGCTGGCGAGGTCCAGCTCGACGGAGATCGGCGCACCCTGGTTGGTGGTGATCGTCATCGGCCGGGTGCCGGTGACCGGCAGCCCGGTGGTCGCAGGCTCGCCGACATCCTTGAGGTTGGCGTTGCCGTCGGTGTTCTGCGGGGTCCAGAGGCAGACCTCGTCGGTCGCGGTGTCCTCGGTGGGCTCGCTGTCGAACGCGCCGAGGGCCCACGCCGAGCCGGCGACGACCAGCACCAGGATCAGGGCGGCGCCGACACCGGCCTGGATGCGTCGGCGATGCCTGGCGGCGGCGGCCCGGCGGGCCAGTTGCCGGTCGAGCTTGGCCCGCGCCAGTTTGCGCTGCCGGTCCCTGCTGGAAGCCACCCGTGCTCCCCTTTCCTCTACCCTGGTCTTCACCCGGTGGTCGTGTACCTGTCGGGCGGCAGGTGTGCCACGCCACACGCCCGCCAGAGTGTACGGGTACCGGCTGGGAAAGTGGTGTACGAGGTCGGTGCCCTTCCACATCGGGATCCGTCAGTGCCTCACTCCGGGGTGCCGGCGGGTCGGACCGGCCGGACCGCGACGCCGGTAGGCTGCCGGAGAGGACGACTCGACGGAAAGGGGAGCGGACGTGCTCGTGGCCGGCTTTCCCGCGGACGCCTTCGGCACCAACTGCTACGTGGTCGCCACCGGGCCGGGGGAACAGTGCGTGGTGGTCGACCCCGGCATCGGGGTGATCGACCGGCTCGACGCGCTGCTCGCCGAGCATCGTCTGCACCCGGCCGCGGTGCTGCTCACCCACGGCCACCTCGACCACACCTTCTCCGTGGCGCCGGTCTGCGGGGCGCGTGGGATCACCGCGTACGTGCATCCGGACGATCGGGAGCTGTTGGCGGATCCGACGAAGGCGCTGTCGATGGACCTGACGCAGCTCTTCGGCGGGCGCCTGCCGTACGCCGAGCCCGAGGACGTGGCCGAGCTGGCCGACGGCACGACGCTCGCCCTCGCCGGGCTGGAGATCACCGTCGACCATGCGCCCGGCCATACCGGCGGGTCGGTGCTCTTCCGGCTGCCCGGCGCCGGCTCGCCCTGGGAGGCGGAGCAGCTCTGCCTCTCCGGTGACGTGCTCTTCGCCGGCTCGATCGGTCGCACCGACCTGCCGGGCGGCAGCATGCCGACGATGCTCACCAGCCTCCGGGACAAGATCCTCCCGCTGGCCGACGACACCGTAGTCCTGCCCGGCCACGGCCCCGCGACCACCATCGGCCGCGAGCGCGCCACCAATCCGTACCTCGCCGAGGTGGCGGAGTTGGGCGGCGCGCGACCGGCGGCACCCACCCGCGGCCTGTAACGGTCGCGTCGAGACCTCACCGCGCGGACCGCGCGGGATCGCCAGCAGACTCTGCCGCGCAGCGCGCGGCTGCCGAGGGAGTACGCCATGAGTAAGCCCACGCCCATCTCCGGGTTCCCGGAGTGGACGCCCGCCCAGCGGATGATCGAGCAGTTCGTGCTGGACCGGATCCGGTCCACCTTCGAGCTGTACGGCTTCGCGCCGCTGGAGACCCGCGCGGTCGAACCGCTGGACCAGTTGTTGCGCAAGGGGGAGACCTCGAAGGAGGTCTACGTGATCCGGCGCCTGCACGGCGACCCGGACGGGTCGGCCGGCGACGACTCGCTCGGCCTGCACTTCGACCTGACCGTGCCGTTCGCCAGGTACGTGCTGGAGAACGCCGGCAGGCTCCAGTTCCCGTTCCGCCGCTACCAGATCCAGAAGGTGTGGCGTGGCGAGCGCCCGCAGGAGGGGCGGTACCGGGAGTTCGTCCAGGCCGACATCGACATCGTCGACCGGGACACCCTCGCGCCGCACCACGAGGCGGAGATGCCGCTGGTGATCGGCGACGCGCTGCGCTCGCTGCCGATCCCGCCGATCCGCATCCAGGTCAACAACCGCAAGATCTGTGAGGGCTTCTACCGGGGCATCGGGCTGACCGACCCGGAGGCGGCGCTGCGCGCGGTGGACAGACTCGACCGGATCGGCCCGGCCGGTGTCACGGAGCTGCTGGCGACCACCGCCGGGGCGAGCGAGGCGCAGGCCAAGGCGGTGCTGTCACTTGCCGAGATCTCCGCGCCGGACGCCTCCTTCGCCGACGCGGTGCGCGCGCTCGGGGTCAGTGATCCGCTGCTCGACGAGGGGGTCGAGGAGCTGGTCCGGGTGGTGGATACCGCCGCCGCGCACTCACCCGGCCTCTGCGTGGCGGACCTGCGGATCGCCCGTGGCCTGGACTACTACACCGGCACCGTCTACGAGACGCAGCTGATCGGGTACGAGCGGTTCGGCTCGATCTGCTCCGGCGGCCGGTACGACAACCTGGCCACCGCCGGAGCCGCCCGCTTCCCCGGGGTGGGCATCTCGGTCGGGGTGACCCGACTGCTCGGGCTGCTGTTCGGCGCCGGCGCGCTGTCGGTGTCCCGCGACGTGCCGACCTGCGTGCTGGTCGCGGTGACCAACGAGGAGCTGCGCGGGGCCAGCAACGCCGTCGCCGAGGCGCTGCGTTCGCGCGGCATCCCGACCGAGGTATCGCCGAGCGCGGCGAAGTTCGGCAAGCAGATCCGGTACGCCGAGCGGCGTGGCATCCCGTACGTCTGGTTCCCGGGGGCGGACGGCGCACCCGACGAGGTCAAGGACATCCGTTCCGGCGAGCAGGTGGCCGCCGCGTCGGGGGAGTGGACGCCGCCTCGCGAGGATCTCAAGCCACTGGTGAGCTGAGCCGGTGCGGTCGTAACCGCTGAGATCGCTCTCCTGGTCCGGGGTGTCACACGGGGTCGTACTGGCCGTGTGACACCCCGGCGTTCGTATGTGTCCTCCCTGTTACGGATTGCCGGTGGGTGAATTCGGGCACAGCCAGGTCTTGTTAACGATCTTAAATATGTGAATACTTTCCCTCGCCTGGTCATTTCCCCAGGTGGTCGAGCTGCCCCCGCCCCTGTTGGCATGACAGGGGTCAACCCCCATATCGGGAGGCTGTTACATGCGACCCACGAGGTCAACGCTCCGCCGCGTCGTCACCGTCGCCGCTGCCGGAACCCTGGTCGCCGGCGTGTTGGCCGGCACCCCCGCCCAGGCGGCACCCGGCAGCGTCTCGCCCGACGCCGCAGCCGCGCTCGCCGACCGGCTCGGAGACCGCGCCGCCGGCGCCTACGCCGACGCCAGCGGCAAGATGGTCGTCGCCGTCACCGACGTCGTCGCCGCCCGCCAGGTGGCCGCCGCCGGCGGCACCCCCAAGGTCGTCGAGCGCGGCGCCGCCGAGCTGGACCGCGCCACCACCGTGCTGGAGCGCTCTGCCAAGATCCCCGGCACCGCCTGGTGGACCGACCCGGTCACGAACCAGGTCGTCATCTCCGTCGATAGCACCGTCACCGGCGCCAAGCTGGAGCGGGTCAAGGCCGCCGCGACGCGCACCAACGGCGCGGTGCGCATCGAGGCCGAGGCCGCTCCGCTGAGCACCCTCATCTCCGGCGGCCAGGCGATCTACGCCGGCGGCGGCGGGCGTTGCTCGCTCGGCTTCAACGTGCGCAGCGGCAGCACCTACTACTTCCTGACCGCCGGGCACTGCACCAACATCTCGTCGAGCTGGTACAGCAACTCGGGCCAAACCTCGCTGCTGGGCACCCGCGCGGGCACCAGCTTTCCGGGCAACGACTACGGCATCGTCCGGCACAGCAACTCGGGCAACGCGGCCGGCAACGTCTACCTCTACAACGGCAGCTACCGGGACATCACCGGCGCCGGAAACGCCTACGTCGGCCAGTCGGCGCAGCGCTCCGGCAGCACCACCGGCCTGCGCAGCGGCTCGGTGACCGCGCTCAACGCCACGGTCAACTACGCACAGGGCTCGGTGTCCGGCCTGATCCGCACCAACATCTGCGCCGAGCCCGGCGACAGCGGCGGCCCGCTGTTCAGCGGCGGCACGGCACTCGGCCTGACCTCCGGCGGCAGCGGCAACTGCCGTACCGGTGGCACCACCTTCTTCCAGCCGGTCACCGAGGCGCTGAGCCGCTACGGCGTCAGCGTCTTCTGACCTGGGAGAACCTCCTCAGCCAGCGGGCCGCCGGATTCCTCCTCCGGCGGCCCGCACCGCTGTCCGGATCACGTTCCATCAACTACGGCCAACCGATGACCGTACGACTCCTGACGCATTCGATCAGCCGGAATTCCGGGTGGTCGCCCTGGTGACCCAGACGATCGGCGCCGGCGTCGTCGCGCTGGCCCTGTACGACACGGCGGACAAGCGGGCGCTGTGGGCGTACGTCCTGGCCACTCTCGGCGCGGTGGCCCTGCCGTCGAGCCGGCTGGCGCTCGGTCGGGTCGGGTCCGTGAGCCGGACGCGCTGACGGAGTGCCCGTCCGTCACCGCAGGTGTCGACCGGGTCCTGCTCCGCGCACCCGGGGAACGTCGACGGGCGGGTGCTGACAGAATGCCGGGGAGTAGACGTAGGGCAAGACGAGGGAGACGCACGTCGTGATCCGTACCCATGACGCCGGCAGCCTGCGCGCGACGGACGCCGGCACCACGGTGACGCTCGCCGGGTGGGTGGCCCGCCGGCGCGACCACGGCGGTGTCATCTTCGTCGACCTGCGCGACGGCTCGGGCGTGGTGCAGGTGGTCCTCCGGGAGGAGGACGCGCACGCGCTGCGCAACGAGTACTGCGTCAAGGTCGTCGGTGAGGTGACCCGGCGGCCCGAGGGTAACGAGAACCCGGAGCTGCCCACCGGCGAGGTCGAGGTGACGGCGGCCGAGCTGGAGGTGCTCTCCGAGGCCGCGCCGCTGCCGCTGCCGGTGGACGACCAGGTGGTGGCCGGGGACGACGTCCGGCTCAGGTACCGCTACCTCGACCTGCGTCGCGGCGGCCCGGCGCGGGCCATGCGGCTGCGGTCCCGGGCCAACCAGTTGGCCCGCACGGTGTTGCACGAGCGGGACTTCCTGGAGATCGAGACTCCGACGCTGACCCGTTCCACCCCGGAGGGCGCCCGCGACTTCCTGGTGCCGGTGCGCCTGCAGCCGGGCAGCTGGTACGCGCTGCCGCAGTCGCCGCAGCTGTTCAAGCAGTTGCTGATGGTCGGCGGGATGGAGCGTTACTACCAGATCGCCCGCTGCTATCGCGACGAGGACTTCCGGGCCGACCGGCAGCCGGAGTTCACCCAGCTCGACATCGAGATGTCGTTCGTCACCGAGGACGACGTGATCGATCTGGGTGAGGCGATCGTCGCCGCGCTCTGGTCGGAGCTGGCCGACCACGAGATCCCCCGGCCCATCCCGCGGATCACCTGGCACGACGCGATGGCCCGGTACGGCTCGGACAAGCCGGACCTGCGCTACGGCGTCGAGCTGACCGAGCTGACCGACTACCTGCGCGGCACCACCTTCCGGGTGTTCGCCGGGGCGATCGACGCGGGTGGCTACGTGGGCGCGGTGGTCATGCCCGGTGGCGCGGCCCAGACCCGCAAGGAGCTGGACGGCTGGCAGGACTGGGCCAAGGCCCGTGGAGCCAAGGGGCTGGCGTACGTGGTGCTCGACGCCGAGACCGGCGAGGCTCGCGGGCCGGTGGCGAAGAACCTGTCGGCGGAGCACCTGGCCGGGCTGGCGGACGCGGTCGGCGCCAAGCCGGGCGACGCGATCTTCTTTGCCGCCAGCGGGCAGGCCCGCGAGGCGCAGGAGCTGCTCGGCGCGGCCCGGATCGAGATCGCGCGACGGGCCGGCCTGGTCGACGAGAGCGCCTGGGCGTTCTGCTGGGTGGTCGACGCACCGATGTTCGAACGGACGTCGGACGAGACCGGCGCGGCGGGTGGTTGGACGGCGGTGCACCACCCGTTCACCTCACCCAACGCGGAGTGGGTCGACCGGTTCGAGGAGGTGCCGGACCGGGCCCTGGCGTACGCGTACGACATCGTCTGCAACGGCAACGAGATCGGCGGCGGTTCGATCCGTATCCACCGCCGTGACGTGCAGCAGCGGGTGTTCGACCTCCTCGGCATCAGCCCCGAGGAGGCGCAGGACAAGTTCGGCTTCCTGCTGGAGGCGTTCAGCTACGGCCCGCCCCCGCACGGTGGCATCGCGTTCGGCTGGGACCGGGTCTGCATGCTGCTCGCCGGGGCCGACTCGATCCGCGAGGTGATCGCCTTCCCGAAGACCCGGGGCGGCTTCGACCCGTTGACCGGCGCACCCACGCCGATCACCGCGCAGCAGCGCACCGAGGCCGGCATCGACGCCAAGCCCAAGCCCTCGCAGCCGCCGTCCCACACCGGCACCGCCGGCCCCGCCGCCCCCGTAGCCGACCCCACCTGACCCACCCCACCCCTGCGCGGCCAGCCCGAGTCGTCGTTGATCATGAATTCGTTGTCCCGTGATCCGGCGTGGTGTGACAACAAGTTCATGATCAACGGCATGGGTGGCGGGTGAGGGGGGCGACTGTGCGGGTGTTGGTGGTGGGTGGGAGTGGGTTTCTGGGGCGGGCGGTCTGTCGGCTCGCGACACGGGCCGGGTGGGACGTGGTGGGGACGTGCTACTCGGGTCAGGTCGGGACGCCGGGTGTCGAGGTGCGTCGACTGGACGTGACCGATCGGGCCGCGGTGGTCGCGCTGGTCGCGGCGGTACGCCCGGACGCCGTGGTCGCCACCCCCTACCGGTACGGCGACTGGGCGGTCACCGCCGACGGGGCGGCGCACGTCTCGTACGCCGCCGCGCGGGTGGGTGCCCGGTTGGTGCACATCTCCAGCGACGCGCTGCACGCCGGGCGACCCGAGGCGTACGCCGACGACGATCCCCCCACACCGATTTTTCCGTACGGGACGGCGAAGGCGGCTGCGGAGACGGCGGTGCGGGCGATCGACCCGGGTGCCGTGCTGGTGCGCACCTCGCTGATCCTCGGCGAGGGCAGCAAGCAGATACAGCTCTGCCGCGAAGCCCTGGCCGGTCGGGCGACCCTGTTCACCGACGAGCTGCGCTGCCCGATCGACGTCGGTGACCTCGCCGCCGCCGCGTTGGAACTGGTGCGCGCCGAGGTCGCCGGCCCGCTGAACGTGGCGGGCCCGGACGCGGTGAGCCGGGCGGAACTGGGCCTGCTGGTGGCCCGCCGGGAGGGCATCGACCCGGCCGTCCTGAAGACCACCACCGGTGTCGATGCCGGCGTGGTGCGGCCCACCGAGGTACGCCTCGACTCCTCCCGAGCCGCCAGTCTGCTCCGCACCCGGCTGCGCGGTGTCTCGGAGCTGCTCGCCCCCTGATCAGTCCGGCGTAGCCGGTGGGATGTGCACACCAGCTATGCACAGTGATTGTGCATAGCTGGTGTGCACAGGTACTGTGCATCTATGGAGAATGCGTCGACCATCGTCGAATCGAGCGTCGTGCATGTCGACGCACGGCAGATCCGGGCACTTGCCCACCCGCTGCGTGTCCAGTTGCTCGGCGCGCTGCGCGTCGGCGGACCGGCGACCGCGACCGACCTGGCCGCCGAACTCGACACCAACACCGGCGCGACCAGCTACCACCTCCGCCAACTGGCCGAGGTCGGGTTGGTCGTCGAGGAGCCGACCGAGGGCGTCGGCCGGCGGCGTTACTGGCGTGCCGTCCACGACATCAGCTCGTGGCAGCCCACCGATTTCGAGGACGACCCGCAGGCCCGGGCCGCGTCGGACTGGGTGCAGAGCAGGCATTTCCAGTACGTGGCCGAGTTCGCCCAGCGCTGGGTCGCCGTGCAGCACGACCGGCCGCGCGACTGGCGTCGGGCCGCCGACTTCAGCGACGCACTGCTCACTCTCTCGCCCGCCCAACTGCGCGCCCTCAACGACGAGTTGTCGGCGGTGGTCAAGCGGTACCGTGACGCACCGGCCGCGCCCGACGCAGCGCAGGTCGTTCTCTTCGTCGCCGGCTTTCCCCTGGTGCGGGACGCCCAATGAGCACTCTCACCGTCTCCCAGATCCGGCGTCGTTTCCTGGCCCTGCACGGTCTGCGCTGGCTGCCGACGGGCCTGCTGATCCCGGTGGTGATTCTGCTGATGCAGGAGCGGGGCCTGACCCTGACCCAGATCGGTCTGGCCGCCGCCGCCCAGGGGGTGGTGGTGCTCGCCCTGGAGTTGCCCACCGGCGGCCTCGCCGACGCGCTGGGCCGCAAGCCGGTGCTGGTGGTCGCGAACGTGGTCGGACTCGCCTCGCTGGCCCTCCTGCTGGTCGCCGACTCGTTGGCCCTGCTGGCCACAGTTTGGGCGATGCAGGGCGTGTTCCGCGCCCTGGACAGTGGCCCGCTCGAATCCTGGTACGTCGACTCCACCCTCGCCGTCGACCCCGAAGCCGCCTACGAGAAGGGTCTGGGCCAGGCCGGCATGGTCCTGGGCGTGTGCATGGCTGCCGGCGCGCTGCTCAGCGGCGGCCTGGTGGCCCTCGGCCCGGTGGGGCCGGTCAGTGCCCTCACCACGCCGGTCGTGGCCGCGCTCATGTTGCAGGCGATCGCCCTGACGGGTCTGCTGGTGCTGCTGGTGGAGCGGCGCTCGGCAGCCGGCACGGATGCCGTGCGATCGTCGTTGCGCGAGGCACCACGCATGGTTGGTGAGGCGATCCGTCTGCTGCGTCGTTCCCGGGTGCTGCTCGCGTTGGTGACGGTCGAACTGTTCTGGGGCTTCGGCATGGTCACCTTCGAGAACCTGTTGCCGGTCCGCCTCGCCGAGGTGGTGGGAGACGCCGACCGGGCCGCCGCGCTGCTCGGCCCGGCCAGCACGGCGGCGTGGCTCGCCTCGGCCGGCGGCGCCGCTGTCACCCCGCTGCTCATCCGCTGGTTCGGTGCTGCACCCGGTGCCGCGCTGCTGCGGATCGTGCAGGGCGTCACCGTGGTCGGGATGGCCCTGCTGGCCGGCCCGGTCGGGGTGCTGGTCGCCTTCGTCGCCTGCTATGCCGTGCACGGCGCGTCGAATCCCCTGCACATGGGACTGCTGCACCGGCAGGTCGACGGCCCGTACCGGACCAGCGTGATCTCGGTGAACTCCATGGTGGCCATGCCGGCCGCCGCCCTCGGCGCAGTGCTGCTCGGCTTCATCGGTGACCGGGCCGGGGTGAGCACGGCGATGCTCGTCGGTGCGGTCGCGCTGGCGGTCGCGGCGCCGCTGTACCTACCCGCCTGGCGGGCAGGCCGGCCCGCCGGCTCGGCCACCGGACTGCCGGGGCAGGCCGTCGACCCGGCAGTCGGCCCGAGCGGCGATCAGGCGAAGCGGACCGAGGTGAGTGGGAACGTGTCGACGTAGCCGAGTCGCCGATAGAGCCGGATCGCCGTCACGTTGCTCGGATGGACGCCGAGCGCCACCATGCCGTAGCGGTGGGTGGGGAGGGGGCGCGTGATCCACCGTGGAGATTGGCGAGCCGACCGATCGGGTACATCCCGCGCCGACCTACTGGTAACCCCCACCGGAGGAACGTCATGCTCGCCATCGCCGCGGCCATCGTCTTCGGCTTCGCCCTGCTGCTCGATTTGCTGGACACCAAACTCGGCGCACCGGACCTGTTCAACTGGAACACCCTGGTGCTGATCGGTCTGCTGCTGCTCTCGCTCTACCTGGCCGGCGTCGGCCGGGGCCCGGGTGGCGGCGGTGGTCGGTGGTACCGCGGTCGCCGACCGGGGCGCGGCTGACCGGAAACGACCACCCCGGGCTCGGCCGGCGGCGCGATTCCGGCGTTGTCGGCCGAGCCCGGTACTGTTCTCGTGATGGAGTCCGACGCCCTGTTCACCCTCGGTGAACCTGCCGCTGCACCCGGTGCGCAGGCGGGTTCCGGTGGCGTCGGCGGCTTCAACCCGGCCGGTCCGGACGCGCCGCTGCCGGTCCGGATGCGCCCGGCCGATCTGGACGAGCTGGTCGGCCAGGAACACCTACTCGCCCCCGGTGCGCCGCTGCGGCAACTGGTCGCCGGCAACGCGCCGATGTCGGTCATCCTCTGGGGGCCGCCGGGCAGCGGCAAGACCACGATCGCCCACCTGGTCGCCGCCGCCACGGACCGGCGGTTCGTCGCCATGTCCGCGCTTACCGCCGGGGTCAAGGACGTCCGTGCCGTGATCGACACGGCTCGGCGACAGCGGCGTTCGGGTGGCCCGCCGACGGTGCTCTTCATCGACGAGGTGCACCGGTTCAGCAAGACCCAGCAGGACTCGCTGCTCGCCGCGGTGGAGGACCGGACGGTCACGCTGCTGGCGGCCACCACCGAAAACCCGTACTTCTCGGTCATCTCCCCACTGCTCTCGCGGTGCGTGCTGCTCACCCTCCGACCCCTCGACGACGACGCGGTACGCGGGCTGTTGCACCGTGCGCTGGTCGACGGGCGCGGGCTGGGCGGCGCGCTCACCCTCGCCGCCGAGGCAGAGGATCACCTGGTCCGGTTGGCCGGTGGGGACGTCCGTAAGGCGCTCACGGCGCTCGAGGCGGCGGCCGCCTCGACGACCGCGCTGGGCAACGACCAGATCGACCTGGCCACCGCCGAACGCGCGGTGGACACCGCGGCGGTACGCTACGACCGGGCGGGGGACGCCCACTACGACGTGACCAGCGCCTTCATCAAGAGCATGCGCGGCTCCGACGTGGATGCGGCGCTGCACTGGCTGGCCCGGATGCTGGTCGCCGGGGAGGACGCCCGGTTCATCGCGCGGCGGTTGGTCATCTTCGCCAGCGAGGACGTCGGCATGGCCGACCCGGCGGCACTCGGTGTGGCGACCGCCGCGGCCCACGCCGTGGAGTACGTCGGCCTGCCCGAGGCGCAGCTCAATCTCGCCCAGGCCGTCATCCACCTGGCCACCGCGCCCAAGTCGAACTCGGCGACCACCGCCATCGGGGCGGCGATGGCCGACGTGCGCTCCGGCCGGGGCGGGCCGGTGCCTCGGGGTCTGCGTGACGCCCACTACTCCGGTGCCCGGGGTCTCGGGCACGGCACCGGCTACCGCTACCCGCACGACGACCAGCGGGGCGTGGTCACCCAGCAGTACGTGCCTGACGACCTGGTCGGCACCGACTACTACCGGCCGAGTCAGCACGGCGCGGAGCGATCGGTGGCCGGCCGGCTGCCGTTGCTGCGTCGGATCGTCCGCGGGCTGTCCACCCCTGCCCGCACGGACGAGCCGGCAAAGGGCGGTCGGCCGGCCCGGCCGACGTCGTCCGGGGGGGACGATGACGACGGTCGTACGGCCACGACAGCCCAGGTGGTCGAAGAGGTCGGCGCGAGCGCCGACGGGAGGGGTCAACAGTGAATTCGTCGGACCGACCGGACGAGAGCCCGGACGCGCGGCGCGGCAAGAGTCGTCGCTGGGGTCGGGGCAGATCCGAGGCCGCCGCACCGGAGGAGTCGGGCGGCGGCGAGGATTTCGGCTGGATCGACGATCTGCGTTCGGCCAAGCAGCAGCGTGCCGAGCTGGGCCCCGATGGTGCCGCCGTCGAGCCGCCCGCCGCAGGACGCAGCGGTCCGGAGCGACCCGGTCAGCAGCCACCCGTGCGGCCCGGCCCCGCGCCGGTCAACCAGCAGGGACCGGACGGTCCGGCAGCGCCGCCACCTGGCCGAGGCCCGGCCGAACCACCGCGAGCGCGTCCCGTTGACGGCCCCTGGCCAGGTAATCCGGCTGCCCGGCCGCCGGCCCGCCCGCCCGGCGGACGGCTCCCGGGTCCTCCGCCGTTCGCCGCCGCGCCGCCGCCCGCCGCCCGTCACGAGCCCGACGCACCGAAAACCCCGCCGGCCGGTTGGCCGCAGCAGCCCGCAGCCGCCGGGCCGCCCACCCGGCGGCCACATCCTGGTGAGCCGGTTTCGGGTGGCGGTCCCAGGCCGGTTCCGGAGGCAGGCCCGGTCTCCGGCGCACCGACCGTCCCGGGCTGGCCGCCCGGACCGGTGTCGGGTGCGCCCACAGGCTCAGTGCCGGGTCCGTCCGCAGGCCCCGTGTCGGGTCCACCCGGACCGCGGCCCATGCCCGGCGTCCGGCCGGGCGCCGCGCCCGCCGGTCCGCGCCGCCTGCCCTCGGCCGAACCCGTCCCGGCGTCGCCGGACACCACCCCCGGCTCGGCTGCAACACCCGGCATGACACCCGCCGCCGGTCGGCCGGGTGGTGCTCCGGCCGGTGCTCGGCGAGCCGGCCGTCGGCGGGCCGCCGAGCCGGAGGAGGAACGGCCGGTGGTGCCGCTGTCCGGCAATGCGCCACCGATCCCCGGTGTGCCGTCCGGCCATCCGGCCGCTGGGCTTGGCCAGTCCACACCCGTCCGTGGCGGGGAGTCGGGCGCACCGACCGGCGCCGACCGGGACCGCCGGACCGCACCCGGCGCGGTCGGCCCCGAGGGAACCGGCGACGTGGCGTCGGGCCGTCGGGCGGCACCCGAATCGCAGCCGCCATTCGCCCGCCGCCCTGCCGACGGGCCGGCCGAGCCACAGCGGACACGCCGCGCGGCCGACGCGGAGGACACACCGACCCGGGGCCGGCGCGCGGCGGCCGAGGAGCCGTCCGGACGGCACGCGGTGTCGGGCGCCGATACCGAAACCTCCGATGGCGGTGGGCGGCCGGTCGAGGGTCGAGCCGGCCGGCCGGAGCGGCCGTCCGACTGGCTCCGGCAGGCCGGGCGACCGCACCACACCGACCCGGCGTTGCCCACGATCAGCAAGCGACCCGGCGCACCGTCCGGCCGCTTGATCGGTACGCCCTCCGGCGGTACGCCGACGGTCGGCGACCGGCGTGGCACGGATGTCGGCCCGCCCGGTCGACCGAACGCGGGTGCCGCACCGGCCGATGGACGCGGGGTCGAGCCGGGACCGGAACGTCCGGGCGCCGGGCCTGCCCGCCGCCCCGACGGGCCACCGGCTGGACCGGGCCGCCCCACCCCGCCGGCCGGTCCTGTCCCGGATGGACCTGAGCCAACCGGTCGGGCCGGCGCCCTGCCCCGGATCGGTCCCACCGGCCCGGCAGCCCGGCCCGACGGCCCGCCCCGCGGTGCGGCCC
>NZ_JBXUOW010000043.1:0-43895 GCF_057196645.1 Micromonospora sp. ATLC16 | reverse complement strand
CCCGGCGACCCCCCGCGCCCCCCCCCCCCCCCCCCCCCCCCCCCCCCCCCCCCCCCCCCCCCCCCCCCCCCCCCCCCCCCCCCCCCCCCCCCCCCCCGCTGTTCGGGCTCGGCTCAGCCCACGACCGCAGCCATCGGCGTCAGTTGACCTCGATGCGCACGGCGTCGAAGGCGGGGGTCTGGTTGGCCCGCTCCGACATCGGGATGCGGTGCGAACCGTCGCCGGCCCAGACGGCGCACTGCGCGGTACCGGAGTCCGGCAGGCCCGGGATCTGGATGGTCACCTGGTCCGGCTGGCCGCCGCCGCCGCCGTCCTCGGTGGCGACGAAGAAGGCCGGCACCGGCTCGGGCGCGGGCGCCTCGTCCGTGTTGTTCAGCATCCGGCAGGCGGTGTGGAAGTGACCGCGGGTCAGGCCCTCATTGTTGAGCAGCGAGCTCTCCAGGTAGTAGCCGCCCTGGCCGGCCGGGAGGAACCGGTCCCGGATCAGGTTGCGGGTGCTGACCCGGATCGAGAAGCCCTCGTTGCGGTTGATCTGCTGCGGGAAGTCGGTGATCAGCAGCGACGGGTTGTTGGCCGCGGCACCAACCTCACCGAAGGCGGTGCTGATGCAGCGGTTGCCGTTCTGGAAACCGTCGTGCGCCTGGAGCTGGCTGTTGTCACAGTTGTTCGCCAGCACGTCGAGGCCGTTGTTGTTGCCGCCGTCGCTACCGCCGTTGTTGTCACCGCCGTTGTTGTCACCGCCGTCGGTGCCGCCGTTGTTGTTGTCGACCGGCTGCACCTGGCAGGTGGCGAGGTTGCCGAGGCGGCGCGGCCGGGGGCCGAAGCGGTCGATGGCGATCGTGATCCGGCCGAGAGTCGCTCGACGCTTGCTGGCCAGCGGATTGAGGATGGCGTTACGAATGAACGCCTGACCGCGGTCACCCTCCGCGGCGAGCCGCTCGTCCGCCTCGGTGATCTGGGTCTGCAAGGCGTTCAGGTTGCGGTCCACCTCGTCCCGGGCTCGGTCGGGCACCTGTGGGAGTCGGCTGACCACGTCCGGACAGGCCACCGCGAGAGCGCCGGTGGTCGCGCCGTCGGTGCCGTCCCTGGTCTCCTGACACTCCTCGACGGTCTGCTGCCCGTCGCCCCAGTGATTGACCACCCAGCGGCCGTTCTGCCAGGTGCGGGTCGTGGTGGCGCCCCGAGCGGCCGGCGCGGTGGCGCCGGGGCTGGGTGCGACACACTCGGCCGCCACCGGTCGCTTCTGCTGTGACCGTCGGTCACCGGCCGACGAGATCTGGGTCACGGCGACGACGCCGCCGAAGACAGCGAGCGTGGCGCCAACGGCCAGAAGTCGCTTGGTCCGCGCGTTACCGGTTGGTCGGCGCGACCGGGTTGACCTGCGCATCGAATTGCTCTCCTTCTCGATCCGGTTCCTGATTCGTGACTCGACGGACCGAACGGAATCTTGGTGGCGCGCCAGACGGGGACCGCCTGAACGCACCGGTGGCACGTCGACGAACGACGATGCCCTTTCCGCATCGTCTGCCGCACCTGCCGGTGCGGGTTGGGGAGATCCTGTCCATTCGCGGTGAGGTACGGGTGCGCTCCGACGGCGGTTCAAAGGCCGCCAACTTTTTTCCGACGTTTCTTTCCGCGCCCGGCCGATCACCGTCCGCCCGGTCGACGAACGCTCAGGATGCGGTCACCGCTGGCAGAGATGGTCGTAGGCGAAACCGCCGACGAGTTCGTCGCGTCGGTCCCGCAGCCGCCGAATGTCGGCCAGCAGATCCCCGAACGGCACCAGTGTCGGCGCGCCGGCCTCGATGGTCCGCAGTCGCTCGCCTATCGCGAGGACGGCCAGGTCCTCGGCGAGCCGGGCGGGTTCGACGCCACAGGAGAGGCCGTACGCCTGCACGGTCACCCGCTCCACCAGCACCTCGCCCGAACGCACCTCGGCCCAACTCCAACCCTCGGCCGGCCCCCGCGTCCAGCGCACGTGCAACCCGCGCAGGATCGGATCGGTCAGCCGACCTGCCACGTACGCCTGCACCGCTTCGGCGCGGGCGAGCACGCCGAGGTCGTTGACCGCACCCTCACGTCCGCCGGGTAACCGGCCGACGATGTCCCGGAACCCCACGTCCGCCACGTCAGAACCGGCGGCGCCGGCGGCGTACCGGCGGGCGTCGACGAGGTACCCGACGATCCGCGCACCCTGTCCGGCGCCAGGCAGGGTGGCGGAGACGACCCGTAGCAACGGCAGCCCGATCGCGGCGGCGACAGCCTCAGTGCTCCGCTCGGCCCGCCGGGCGGTGGCGTCGGTCGACGGCGACCGGAACTCGACGGCGAACTCGGGCCGTCCGGTCGCCGCCGTGCAGACCACATGGTCGAACAGCGTCCGGCTGGCCGTGTTCCACTGGCTTGCGGTCAGACCCGGCGGCCGACGCCGGACGATCTCGCCCAGGCGTAGCCCGACGTGTACCCGCTGCTCCGCCCGGATCAGCACGGCGCCCCGCCCGGCGTCCTCCGGCACCTGCGACAACGCGCGATCGTGGTCACCGGTCATCGTCGTACCCATGAGTCCTCGTCAACCTCTCCCTGCCGGCCGGCAGTGGCCCGCACGGCCAGCCAACGGAGCGTGAGCAGCTCGACAACGCTCCCCTGCCGTCGGCCGACCGAGTCTAGGATGACGATCATGCCGGCGGCTCCTCCGACGGGCTGGCGGTGAACGGACGGTGGTCCACGCCGGACCACTCGGCAGCCGGGTCGAGGAGGTAGACGGGTGCGGGTGGTGTCCCTGGTGCCGTCGCTGACCGAGGCGGTGGCGGCGACCCTGCCCGGTCTGCTGGTCGGGGCCACCGACTGGTGCACCCACCCGGCGGACCTGGACGTGCCACGGGTGGGTGGCACCAAGTACCCGGACCTGGACCGGATCCGCGCGCTCCGTCCCGATCTGGTGCTGCTCAACGTCGAGGAGAACCGACGGGCGGACGCCACCGCCCTGGCCGCGGCGGGGATACCGACCCGGGTGACCTATCCCCGCACAGTGGATGGTGCGCTGACCGAGCTGGCCGACCTGCTTCGTGAGCTGGGATCGGCGGCGGAACCGCGCTGGCTGACGGAGGCCCGTCGAGCCTGGGCCGCGCTACCGAGCACGCCGGTCCCCCGACGCGCGGTGGTGCCGGTCTGGCGGCGGCCCTGGGTGGTGCTCGGCGCCGACACCTTCGCCGGGGATCTGCTGCGCCGGCTCGGCATCGACAACCCGTACGGCGAGCAGCCGGAGCGCTATCCGCGACCGACCCTGCGGCAGCTGCGGGACCAGACGCCGGAGCTCGTCGTGCTGCCGGACGAGCCGTACCGTTTCACCCGCGACGACGGGCCGGAGGCGTTTCCCGGCATTCCCTGCGCCCTGGTGTCCGGTCGGCACCTGACCTGGTACGGCCCGTCGTTGGCGGAGGCTCCCGCACTGCTGTCCGCCCAGCTCGCCGATCCGTACGTCGCCCGCTGACCGCTGCGACGGTCGGATCGTCGCCGGCCGGCACCGGGCACGGGTCCCGGTGATGACGGGTCGAAGGTCCCGGCCGGCATCGGCCCGCCGGCCCTGATCGCCGCCCGTTTCCCGGGCGTCCAATGGAGATGCCACCGGAACACGCGGTGCGAAGCAGCGAAGGGACGTGGACATGATGGCCGCGATGATCGAGCGGAACACCGCCGCCAACACCCCGGTGGCCGAGACCAACCAGGAGCAGAACCTCCGCACCCGGGCCACCCGCTACCTGCTCGCCGGGCTCCGCCTGGCGCTCGGTTGGGTCTTCCTCTGGGCCTTCCTGGACAAGGTGTTCGGCCTGGGGTTCGCCACCGAGGCGAAGAACGCCTGGATCAACGGGGGCAGCCCGACCAAGGGCTTCCTCAGCTTCGGTGCCGCCGGGCCGTTCCAGGGCTTCTACAACGGCATCGCCGGCGCCGTCTGGGCCGACTGGCTCTTCATGATCGGCTTGGCCGCCATCGGTACCGCACTGCTGCTCGGCATCGGGGTGCGCGTCGCCGCCGCGACCGGCGGTCTGCTGCTGGTGCTGATGTGGACGGCCGTGCTGCCTCCGGAGAACAACCCCTTCATGGACGACCACCTCGTCTACGCCGGCGTGCTGGCCCTGCTCGCGGTGACCAACGCCGGTGACACCTGGGGCCTCGGCCGCACCTGGGCCCGGCTGCCGATCGTCAAGCGGTTCGGCTGGCTCCGCTGACTCTGATCACCTCCCCCACGGCGGGCGTCACCTGACGGTGGCGTCCGCCGCACCGTGTCCCGCCCGGCTCGGCCGCAGGTGGCCCGCATCGGTCCACGGGGCGTCGGGCCGTAGCATCCGGCAGGATTGTGCTGAGACGGAACCGACGCACCAGGAGAAGCCGCATGAACCAGGCAGCGAGCAAGCCCGAGATCGGCCCGATCGAGGGCGCCCCGCCGGCCGACCTCGTGATCGAGGACATCACCGTGGGCGAGGGCCCGGAGGCCCAGGCCGGGCAGGTGGCCCGCGTGCACTACGTCGGGGTGTCCCACTCCACCGGCGCGGAGTTCGACGCCTCCTGGAACCGGGGCGAGCCGTTCGACTTCCCGCTCGGCGGTGGACGGGTCATCGCCGGCTGGGACCAGGGCGTGGTGGGGATGCGCGTCGGCGGCCGACGCCGGCTGACCATCCCGCCGCACCTCGGGTACGGCAGCCGGGGCGCCGGTGGCGTCATCAAGCCCAACGAGACCCTGGTCTTCGTGGTCGACCTGCTCGGCGTCCGCTGACCGCACGCGTCCGGCGCCGGCCCCCGTGCCCGGCGCCGGACGCGCCGTCCGGACCGCGCACCGGTTGCGCCGCCTGACGGGTGGCACGCCGACCGGTCACGCCGCGGCGAGCACCCGCTCCGGTGTCGTGCCGACCACCGGGATGACCCGACCCAGACCGGTGGCCCGCAGCACCCGCTCCACCAGCGGCGGCGGGTCGAGCAGCACCAGGTTGCCGCCCTGCGACCGCACCCAGAGCCGAGCCGCGACCAGGGTGCGGACCCCGGCAGCGGAGAGCAGCCGGACCCCGGACAGATCCACCCGCAACTCGGTGCGGGTGGGGGCCGCCCAGAGCGCGGCGCGGAACGCCGCGACCGTGGCGATGTCGATCACACCGACCACGCGAACGCACACCGCGTCGTCGGACACGACGGTCTCGACGTGGAACCGTTCCTCGCGCTCTCGCATACGACGAACCTATCCCCCGCCACCGACACTTCCGCCCTGCTCGAAGGCGGTTCCGGGTAAGCCCAGGGCATGACGCGCAGGCCAGCCGGGTCCACCCTAGGGACGATCCCCGGCCCCTCGGTGACCATCCTTCGGAAAACCACCACGACGCGCCGGGCCGACCCGCGAGCGGGTGGCCCGGCGCTTACCTTCGGTCAGCCGCCGCTCGCCGACGGCTGCGGTTCGGGCGAGCCTCCGGCGACCGCCCCCGGGTCCGGGGCCTGGGTCGGCGAGGGCCGCAGGCCGGCCGGCACCGGCAGTGCGCTGCCCCTGGCGAACTGCTCCCAGCTGACGTTCCACGCCGTCCAGCCGTTGCCCTCGTTGAGCTCGACCTCGGTGCCCTTGACGGTCACCAGGTCACCGACCTGGGTGATGCCCATCAGCCAGTCCGCGTTGGCCGCCGACAGGTTGGTGCACCCGTGGGACACGTTGGCGTACCCCTGGTCCCCCTCCGACCAGGGTGCGCCGTGGATGAACTCACCGCCCCAGGTGAGTCGCTGCGCATCCTCGACGTCGACCACGTACGGATCGGCCGAGCCCCGCGTGTCGAACGTGGTGAACTCGTGCTTCTCCATGATCACCATCTTGCCGCTGGAGGTGGGCGTGCTCGGCTTGCCGAGACTGACCGGCAGCCTGCGCAGCAACTTGCCGTCCCGGATCACCGACATCTGCTTGCTCGCGTTGTCGATCTCCAACTCGACCTGCCGGCCGATCTTCGAGGTGGCCCGCCGGTCGGCGTCACCGACGTGCTCCTTGCCGATCGGCAGGCCCTCCAGCGCGGAGCGAATCTTGATCGACGTACCCGGTCGCCAGAAATCGGGCGATCGGTAATATGCCTGACTACCGTCGGACACCCAGGACCAGGTGCCCGGTTGCGGCGGATCCGTTTTCACGAACAATCGGCGTTGCACATCCGCCCGCGCCTCTTTGGGAATAGGCGGGTCGAAGGCGACGGTTACCGGCATGGCCGTTCCGTACGTCCGATCACCGGCGAAATACAATGTACTCACAACGGCTGGTTTGGATGATTTGGGCTGCGTGGTGAAGGTCGTCCTGCGAGTGACCGTTTTCCCGGAGTCGCCGGTCGCGGTGACCTCCGCGGTGTACGTCCGCTTCGGCGCCAGTGTCCGGCTCGGTACCCACCCGGTGCCGTCCTCACGCGGCTCGGCCGCGACCGTCGTGCCCTTGTCGTCGGTGATCCGCACGGCGGTGACCCGCCCGTGCTTGACCACGGTGCCGATCTCCCCGCTGACCGGCACGTCGCGGGTTCCCTCGACCGGTGTCACGGACAGTTCCGGATTGGCTCGCGCCTCGGCGGGCTGCCCGGAGCTGCGGTCGCCGGTGCACGCGCCCAGCGCCAGCGGTGTCGCTGCGACACCCACCGCCAACAGCGTCAGTCGCCGCCTCAACATCATGATGCGTCCCCCCGTTTATCGCCGCTTCCTCCGCCACATTCTCCCCAGCTCGGCGTCGACGTTTTCGCGGTTTCGAGCAAGAGCACGGGCAATGCACGGAGAACCTTTTTCGTAATCGCACCGGGCGAACGGAAAATGCCGGCGACGACGATTCGGGCGATCCTCGGTCGACTGTCGCGCTATGTCCGGCGCCGTACCACTGATCCGGTCCGCGGCACCGGCGGGCGCTCGCTCGCGGGTTCGCCGTCCCGGCTGCGGACGGAACGGCGAACCCGCCCCTGATTCACCTGGGCCGTCAGACCGTGGCGATCAGCAACGCGGGCTGCTCGACACAGTCCGCCACATGCCGCAGGAACCCGCCGGCCACACCGCCGTCACAGACCCGGTGGTCAAAGGTGAGACTCAACTGCGTCACCTTCCGGACCGCGAGCTGGCCGTCGACGGCCCACGGCTTGTCCACGATGCGGCCGATGCCGAGCAACGCCGCCTCCGGGTGATTGATGATCGGGGTCGAGCCGTCGACGCCGAACACCCCGTAGTTGTTCAGCGTGAAGGTCCCCCCGGTCAGCCGCGCCGGGGGCAGTTCGCCGGCCCGGGCCGCGGTGGTGGTGGCCGCGAGTTCGGCCGCGAGTTCGGTGGTGGTGAGCCGCTCGGCGTCCCGCAGCACCGGCACCACCAGCCCCCGGTCGGTCTGGGCGGCGATGCCCAGGTGCACCCCGGCCGACTGGACGATCCGCTGGCCCTCGGTGTCGACCCGCGCATTGAGCTGCGGGTAACGGCGCAGCCCGGACAGGCAGATCCGCGCGAGCAGGGCCAGGATGCTCACCGGGCGGTCCGGGCGGGCGGAGTTGATCGCGGCCCGGGTCGCCAGCAGGGCGGTGGCGTCGGCGTCCACCCAGATGGTCACCTCGGGGATCTCCCGTCGGCTGCGGGACAGCTTGTCCGCGATGGTCCGGCGGATACCGGTCAACGGGATGACCAGATCCTGGACACCGGCCGTGCCCGGGTCTCCCTGCGCCGGGTGTTGTCCCTTTCTCGCCGGCCGGTCGGGAACTGCCGCGAGCCGGGCACCCACGTCGGCCGACGCCCCGCTGACGTCGCGGGCCGCCGCCTCCACATCGGCCCGGCGGACCACACCGCCGGGACCGCTGCCGCGCACCGTCGTCAGGTCCACCCCACGCTCCCGCGCCAACCGCCGCACGATGGGCGAGATGACCAGCGGCTGGGCCGGTTCGGGCGGGCCGGGCTCCCGCTCGGCCACCGGCCGGCCGGCGCCGGACGGAGTCACTGCCACACCCGAGGCCGTCGGTGCGCCGCTGGCACCCGACGCGTCCCCGGCTGCGGCGAGCCGCGGTCGCCTACGGCGGCGGGAACCGCCGTGCCCGGTGCCGTACCCGATCAGGACGTTGCCGGAGCCGGCCCGCTCCTCCTCGCGGTATACCGCGTGCCCGGTCGGCTCGCTGCCGGCGGCCTGCCCACCGACCGGCTCGGCGACGGTGATCAGGGGTTGGCCCACCGGACGCACCTCGCCCTCGACGCCGTGCAGGGCGACGACCCGGCCGGCGTACGGGCAGGGCACGTCGACGACCGCCTTGGCGGTCTCGACCTCGACCACGGTCTGGTCCACGGCGACCGTGTCGCCGACCGCGACCCGCCACTGCACGATCTCCGCCTCGGCGAGGCCCTCACCGAGGTCGGGCAGGAGGAAAACCTTCTCGGTCATGCCGCACTGCTCTCGGTCAGCCAACGCCGGTCGGGCTGGTCGTCCCACTGCAACCGGGCCACCGCGTCCAGTACCCGGTCGACCGACGGCAGGTGGGTGTGCTCCAGCATCGGCGCCGGGTACGGGATGTCCAGCCCGGAGACCCGCAGCACCGGGGCGTGCAGCGCGTGGAAGCACCGCTCCTGCACCCGGGCGGCGATTTCCGCGCCGACCCCGGCGAAACCCTGCGCCTCCTGCACCACCACGCACCGCCCGGTACGGCGCACCGAGGCGGCGATGGTGGCGTCGTCGAACGGCACGATGGTGCGTACGTCGATCACCTCCAGGTCCCACCCCTCGTCCCGGGCGGCCTCGGCGGCCTCCAGCGCGACCGGAACCGCCGGCCCGTACGCGACAAGCGTGGCGTCGTGTCCGGGCCGGCGCACGACCGCCCGGCCGAACGGCTCGGTCCGGGTCGGCAGCGCGGTCTCGGCGCCGGCGAAGTAGAGCTTCTTCGGCTCCATGAACACCACCGGGTCGGGGTCGTCGATCGCCTCCCGCAGCAGCGAGTACGCGTCGTCGACGGTCGACGGGGTGACCACCTTCAGGCCCGGGGTGTGCGCGTAGTACGCCTCCGAGGAGTCGCAGTGGTGTTCCACGCCGCCGATCCCGCCGGCGTAGGGCACCCGGATCACCATCGGCACGCTCAACGCGCCCCGGGTGCGGTTGCGCAGCTTCGCCACGTGCGAGGCGATCTGTTCGAACGCCGGGTACGCGAACGCGTCGAACTGCATCTCGACCACCGGCCGCAGCCCGGACATGGCCAGCCCGACCGCGAACCCGACGATGCCGGCCTCGGCCAGCGGGGTGTCGAAACAGCGCTTGTCGCCGAAGCGGGCCTGGAGCCCGTCGGTGATCCGGAAGACCCCGCCGAGTTGACCGACGTCCTCGCCGAAGACGAGCACCCGCTCGTCGTCGAGCATCGCGTCGGCGAGCGCGGCGTTGAGCGCCTTCGCCATAGTCATGGTGGCCATCAGGCGTCCTCCTCCGCTGCCGCGGCCAGTTCGGCGCGCACCTGCTCCCGCTGCTCCACCAGTTGCGCGGTGGGTTCGGCGTAGACGTGGTCGAAGAGGCTCAGCGGGTCGACCGTGGGTTGGCTGTTCATCCGGCCCCGCAGGTCAGCCGCGTACGTCTCGGCCTGCTCGGCGATCTCGGCGACGGCCGCGTCGTCGAGCACGTCCCGACCGCGCAGGTAGGTCTCCAGCCGGACCAGCGGATCGCGGTCACGCCACGCCTCGACCTCGTCGGCGTCGCGGTAGCGCGAGGCGTCGTCGGCGTTGGTGTGCGGCTCCATCCGATAGGTGTGCGCCTCGACCAGGAACGGTCCCTTGCCGGCGCGGGCGTGCGCGACCGCGCGGGTGAGCACGGCGAGCACGGCCACCGGGTCGTTGCCGTCGACCTGCTCGCTGGGGACGCCGTACCCGACACCCTTGTGGGCCAGCGTCGGGGCGGCGGTCTGCCGGGACAGTGGGACGCTGATGGCGTACCTGTTGTTCTGCACGAAGTACACGACCGGGGCCTTGAACACGGCGGCGAAGTTGACTCCCTCGTGGAAGTCGCCCTCGCTGGTGGCGCCGTCGCCGATATACACCAGGGCCACCGTGTCGCGCCCCTGGTACGACTCCCCGTAGGCCAGACCCGCGGCGTGCACGCACTGGGTGGCCAGCGGCGTGCACTGCGGTGCGGTCCGCCGCTGCGCCGGGTCGTAGCCGCAGTGCCAGTCGCCGCGCAGCAGCGTCAGCACCTCGACCGGGTCGATGCCGCGGGCGGTCAGCGCCATCGACTCCCGGTAGGTGGGGAAGACCCAGTCGTCGTCGCGCAACGCCAGGACACCGCCGACCTGGCAGGCCTCCTGGCCCCGGGAGGACGGGTAGACGGCCAGCCGGCCCTGCTTGGTCAGCGCGGTGGCCTGCACGTCGAAGCGCCGGCCGACGACCATCCGCCGGTACATCTCGCGCAGCGCCCCGACGGGCGGTTCGGGGTAGTCCGCGCGGGTCGGCAGCAGGGTGCCGTCCGGGTCGAGCAGCCGGACCGGTTCGGTCTGGGGCAGCAGGCCGACGGCGGGGTCGGGCGCGGTCGGGGTGGCCGGCCGCCGCTTGCGCGGAGATGCCCTGCGGGCCGCCTGGGGGATGGTGGTCACGGCGAACCTCCTGGACGTGTGGTGGCCCTATGCTCCTGCTGTCGGATGATTGACTCAAGATGGCCGGTGAACGCGGGATGGATGGCACCCGGAGGAGGGTTCGATGAGCCAGGAGACCGCCGACGAGGCGGACCGGCAGGGCAGAACGGGACGTTCGGCCGTCGCCCTCGACGAGGTCGACCGGCGCATCCTCGACGAGCTGACCCGGGACGGTCGGCTCTCCATCCGGACGCTCGGCGAGCGGGTGCACGTCTCGCGCACCAACGCGTACGCCCGGGTGGAGCGGCTGCTGCGCGACGGGGTGATCACCGGGTTCGCCGCCCGGGTCGCCCCGGAACCGGCCGGCCTGGGCACCTCGGCGTACATCGCGCTGACGATCAGGCAGAACACCTGGCGGGAGGTGTCGGCGGAACTGGCCCGGGTGCGCTACGTCGAACACGTGGCGCTGCTCAGCGGTGAACACGACGTGCTCGCCCTGGTCCGGGCACCGGACAACGCCACGCTGCGGGACGTGGTGCTGGACCGGGTGCAGCGCATCGCCGGGGTACTCGCCACCCGCAGCTGGCTGGTCTTCGAGGAGTACGACGGGACGCTCAGCCCCTGGGAGTGACCCGCTCAGCGTTCGGGCGGGGACTCCAGGCCCTCCCGGTCGGCCAACTCCAGCAGGGGTTCCAGCGAGAAGCACCGCTCGTCCAGGCCCGCGTGCGGGTCGCCGCGATCGGCGAACCGACCCGGCATCGTGGTCACGTCGAAGTCCTCCGGCCGAGCGTCGTCCAGCTCCGCCCAGTCCAGTGGCGCGGACACCAGCGCGGCCGGCGTGGGCCGGATCGAGTACGCCGAGGTCATGGTGTGGTCCCGGGCCATCTGGTTGTAGTCGACGAAGACCGGCCGGTCCCGCTGCTCCCGCCACCAGGTGGTGGTGACCAGATCCGGGCGGCGCCGCTGCATCTCCCGCCCGAGCGCCAGCACCGCCCGGCGGCACTCACCGAAGCTCCACCGCGGCTCGATCGGGACGTAGACATGCAGGCCCCGCCCACCGGTGGTCTTCGGATAGCCGGTCAGCCCCAGCTCGTCGAGGAAGGCGCGAACCTGCTGCGCCACGGGCACCACCTGGTCGAAGCCGACCCCGGGCAGCGGGTCGAGGTCGATCCGCAGCTGATCCGGCCGCTCCACGTCCGCCCTGGTCACCGGCCACGGATGGAAGCGCAGCGTGCCCAGGTTGACCGCCCAGATCACCACGGCCAGTTCGCCCGGGGCGACCTCGTCGGCGGTGCGTCCGCTCGGAAAGGTGATGTGGGCCGTGCCCACCCAGTCGGGCGCGCCGGCCGGCACCCTCTTCTGGTAGAACGCGTCACCCCGGTTGTCCTGCCGGGTGGCGATGGTCGCGCCCTCGAACACGCCCCGGGGCCACCGTTCCAGCATCGTCGGCCGGTCCCGCAGCGCGCGCAGAATGCCGTCGCCGACGGCGAGGAAGTAACGCACCACGTCGAGCTTGGTCAGCCCCCGCTCGGGGAAGTACGGCTTGTCCGGGCTGCTGACGCGGACCGTCCGCCGCCCCACCTGGATCTCCTCCGCCGCCGTCGCCACACCTGAGAGGGTACGACGCGGCGCGCGCCGATCAACCGTTCTCGCGCTGCCGCCGCACGGCCAGCATCTGCTTGCCCTGCCCGTTCACCACGCCGTCGGCGGCACCCCGTCCGGCGACGGCAGGATCTGCCGCAGCCGGCCCGGTGGTACGCCACGGGGCCGCCACTCCCGGGGGTAGCCCACCGACACCTCTTCGAACCGCACCCCGTCGTGCCAGGTGGTGCGCGGAATGTGCAGATGGCCGTAGACCACCGCGGCGGCGGCGAAGCGTACGTGCCAGTCGGCGGTGGCGTCGGTGCCGCACCACTGGGCGAAGACCGGGTACCGCAGGACCCGCGTCGGTTCCCGGACCAGCGGCCAGTGGTTCATCAGCACGGTCGGCAGCGCGGGATCGCGCTCGGCGAGCCGGCGGGCGGTCTCGGCCACCCGCGCCGCGCACCACGCCGACCGACTCTCGTACGGGTCGGGATGCAGCAGCACCTCGTCGGTGCAGACGATTCCGGTCCGGTACGCCTCGGCCAGCGCCGCCTCCGGCGTGTCGAAGCCGTCCGGCCGCCAACTGTGGTCGTACAGCAGCATCAGTGGCGCCACGGTCACCGGGCCGCCGGGCCCCTCCCACACCGGGTACGGATCCTCGGGTGTGACCACGCCCAGTTCGCGACACAGCTCGACCAGGTGGGCGTAGCGGGCCACGCCCCGCAACGTCACCGGGTCGGCGGGCGGCGTCCACAGCTCGTGGTTGCCCGGCGACCAGACGACCCGGGCGAACCGGCCGGCCAGCAGCCGCAGCGCCCACTCCACGTCGGCGACCGTGTCGCCCACATCACCGGCGACGAGCAGCCAGTCCTGCGGCGTCCGGGGACGCAGCCCCTCGACGACCTGCCGGTTGTCCGGGTGCCCGACGTGCAAGTCACTGATGGCCAGGAGACTGCCACCATCGTCCGTCGCCGCCATGCCTGCGATCGTAGTGAAGCGGCCAAGGGCGTCGATCCGCACCGCGCCCGGCGGCGCACAGCCCGCCGGGTGGGCGTACCCGGTAGGATCCCCTCGGGCCGTGACTGGCGCATGGAGATGGAGAACCATCGGGGAGCGGCCCCGTCACGAGGACGCATGCCGAGCGCCTGGGCCTTCCGCACGTCACCTGGAGGTCGCATGCCGCGCAACGCCGAGTCCACCGCCTTCCGCAGCGCTATCGAGGTGATCCGTGGTGTCGAGCCGCGGGTCGCCGACGCGATCGGAGCGGAACTGGCCGACCAGCGCGAGTCGCTCAAGCTGATCGCCAGTGAGAACTACGCCTCCCCGGCGACGCTGCTGGCGATGGGCAACTGGTTCAGCGACAAGTACGCCGAGGGCACCATCGGGCGCCGGTTCTACGCCGGCTGCCAGAACGTCGACACCATCGAGGCCCTCGCCGCCGAGCATGCCCGGGAGTTGTTCGGCGCGTCACACGCGTACGTGCAGCCGCACTCGGGCATCGACGCCAACCTGGTGGCGTTCTGGGCGATCCTGGCCGACCGGGTCGAGGCGCCGGCCCTGCAGCGGGCCCAGGCGCGGCACGTCAACGACCTCACCGAGGCGGACTGGTTCGCGCTGCGACGTGAGCTGGGCAACCAGCGGATGCTCGGCATGTCGCTGGATGCGGGCGGGCACCTCACCCACGGCTTCCGGCCGAACATCTCCGGCAAGATGTTCGACCAGCGCAGCTACGGCACCGACCCGGCCACCGGCCTGGTCGACTACGACCGGGTCGCCGAGGCGGCTCGGGAATTCCGCCCGTTGGTGCTGGTCGCCGGCTACTCGGCGTACCCCCGTAAGATCAATTTTCGGATCATGCGGGAGATCGCCGACTCGGTCGGCGCCACCTTCATGGTGGACATGGCGCACTTCGCGGGCCTGGTCGCCGGCAAGGTCTTCACCGGCGACTTCGATCCGGTGCCGCACGCGCACATCGTCACCAGCACCACGCACAAGTCGCTGCGCGGCCCGCGCGGCGGCCTGGTGCTGTGCGGCCCCGAGCTGGCCGACCAGGTCGACCGGGGTTGCCCGATGGTGCTCGGCGGCCCGCTGCCGCACGTGATGGCCGCCAAGGCGGTGGCCCTGGCCGAGGCCCGCCGGCCCGACTTCGCCGGCTACGCCCGCCAGATCGTCGACAACGCGCAGGCGCTGGCCGAGGGCCTGCTGCGCCGGGGCGCCAAGTTGGTCACCGGCGGTACCGACAACCACCTGGTGCTGATCGACGTCACCGGCTACGGGCTGACCGGCCGGCAGGCCGAGCAGGCGCTGCTGGACTCGGGCATCGTCACCAACCGCAACGCGGTGCCGCAGGACCCCAACGGCGCCTGGTACACCTCCGGCATCCGGATCGGCACCCCGGCGCTGACCACCCGGGGGCTCGGCACCGCGGAGATGGACAGCACCGCCGAGCTGATCCACACCGTGCTCGGCCAGACCAGCGCCGGGGTCGGCCCGGACGGCACCGCATCCAAGGCGAAGTACGTCCTCGACCCGGCCCTCGCGGACAAGGTCAGCCGCCAGGCCAGTGAACTGCTCAGCGGTTTTCCGCTCTACCCCGACGTCGAGCTGGGCTGACGACGGTCGCTCCGGGCCGGGGACGTCCCGGCCCGGAGCGGTTCCGGCCTCAGGCGATCTGACGTTTGAGGTGGTAGCGGTGGACCTCGGTGCTGCCCTGCACGTTGTTCACGTCCTCGGCGGCGGAGACGAGTTCCCACCCGTCGCGTCCGGCGCGGTTGAGATGCGCGATGGCGGTGTCGCCGTACGCCGTGATGTCCTTGCGGGACCCGTCCGGGCCGTACCAGACGAACGAGACATGAAAATTGCGGCCCTGCCCCTGGTAGCGGCGGACCAGCAGGGCGTACTCCCAGGCAACCATGTCGCCCATTATGACCGTCCACCCAGGACGACGGCAGGGGCGGCGGTCGCAGGTTGCAAACGGGTGAACACGATGAGTCGACGCCCCGGTGCCGGTCAGTCCACCGGCACCGTGCGCAGATCGCGGGCGGTCGTCGGATCGGCGCAGCCGGCCAGAGCCAGCGCGTCCCGTAACTCGTCAGCGAGCAGGGCCAGCGCGGTGCCGGCCGCCGAGCGCCCACCGACCGCCAGGGCCCAGAGCATCGGCCGACCGACCAGGACCGCGTCGGCACCCATCGCCAACGCGCGCAGCACGTCGACGCCGCCCCGGATGCCACTGTCCAGCAGCACCTCGCACCGGTCACCGACGGCCGTCACCACCTCGGGCAGCATGGTGGCGCTGGCCGGGACCCCGTCGAGTTGCCGGCCACCGTGGTTGGACACGACCACCGCCTGCGCCCCCGCCGCGACCGCCCGCACGGCGTCGGCCGGATCCAGGATGCCCTTGACGACCAGCGGCAGGTCGCACCTCTCCCCCAGCCAGCGCAGATCCGCCCAACTCAGCGCCGGAGCGAAGGGCGCATCGTGCGGTGCGGACAGCGGGGTGACGCCCGGCGTACCGCCGTGGGCCAGGTCGTCGCGACCACCCGGCAGATTCACCGGGACCAGTTCCGGCGGCAGCCGGAAGGTGTTGCGCAGGTCCCGCAGACGGCGGCCCAGCACCGGCACGTCCACCGTGACGACCAGTGCCCGGCAGCCGGCGGCGCGGACCCGCGCCAGCAGGTCGGCCACCAGCGACCGGTCCCGCAGCCAGTACAGCTGGAACCAGACCTCGGCGCCGCTGCCGCCGTCCACGTAGTCCCAGACGTGCGCCGGCAGCACCGTCCGGGCCAGGACGGCGAAGTCGGCCAGGCAGACCGGCGGTGGCCCGGGCATGATCTCCATGCGGTCCACCATCGCCGACACCCGCCAGCCGTGCCAGCACGTCCGGGCCGCGCTGCCGCGACCCACCGGGTGGGCGGTGTTCCGTGCTCTCGCGAGCGGTCGGAGCCCGAGCAGGTCCGTCCTGGCGGAGCTGCGCGTCGCGGCGCGGCGCACCCGGACGACCAGGTGAGCGCGCCGGCCCGGCGGCGACGTGGTGCCGCGTCGGCACCGGCGCGGTCGCCCCGGGCAGCGTGTTCGTCCGCTGTTCGTCCCACCGCCACACCGGCGTCGCCCGCTCCGCGTACCGTCGACGCACGTGACCATCCGTCCGGCGACCACCGAGGTGCGCGCGTTACGCCGTATCGGTGACACCGCCCCGCACAGCGCCTTTACCGACCTGGTCCGGTACGCGGGAAACTGGTTCTGCGCGTTCCGCGAGGGCCGGTCGCACCTCTCCGACGACGGCGTCCTGCGGATACTGACCTCCTCGGACGGTCGGTCCTGGCAGACCGCCGCCGTCCTCGCCCAGGCCGGGGTCGACCTGCGCGACCCACGCTTCGTGCTGCGCCCCGACGGACGGTTGCAGTTGCTCGCCGCCGCGGCGACCGGCACGCCGAAGCGGTTCCGGACCGTCAACGCGGTCAGCGACGACGGTCAGCGGTGGGACGAACCACGACCGGTCGGCGAACCGGACGTCTGGGTCTGGCAGGCAGCCTGGTGCGGCGACGCGATGTACGGCATCGGCTACGCCACCCGGGAGCCACGGTTCGTCCGGCTCTACCGCAGCGAGGACGGCCTCGACCTGCGACCGGTGGTACGGACGTTGTTCTCCGGCGGGTATCCGAACGAATCCGGGCTGGTCTTCGACCCCGACGGCACCGCCACCTGCCTGCTGCGGCGCGACGCCGGCACGGCAACCGCCCAGCTGGGCCGCGCCCGTCCGCCCTATCGGGAGTGGGCCTGGACGGACCTCGGGGTACGCGTGGGCGGGCCGGCGCTGTGCCGGCTGCCCGACGGCACCCTGGTGGCCGGCGTACGCCTGCACGACGGCGCGGTGCGCACCGCGATCTGCGCCGTCGACGTGGCACGGGGCCGACTGCGGGAGCTGGTGACGCTGCCCTCCGGCGGCGACTCCAGCTATCCCGGCCTGGTCTGGCACGACGAGCTGCTGCACGTCAGCTACTACTCGTCCCACGAGGGGCGCAGCTGCGTCTACCTGGCCGAGGTCGACCTGGGGTCGCGCTGAGGGTCCGGCGGCCACCTCCGCAGCCGGGGCGCGGCGCGGATCGGCCGGAAAGACGCCTTACTCATCCCGGCGTTCCGGCCGGTACCGGGGTCTGCGCGTGGATGTGGAAACGCAGGGACCGGGCGTCACTGAAGCACTCCCGCATCGGCCGGACCAGTTCGCGATGCTCCGGGCTGCGCTCCCACGCCTCGAAGTCGGCCAGGCTGGTCCACTCGCTGGTGATCAGCCACTGCTCCGGGTCGGTCGACGAACGGCACACCTGGTCGACCAGGTGACCGGGCACACCGTCGGCGACCAGGTGCCGGACCGCCTCGTAGGCCCGCAGGAAGTCCTCGGTGCGCTCGTCGGGCACCCGGACCAGGAACACCACCCGTGCTCGCGTCATCACCCCTCCGCTCCGGCCGGTGGCGCACCGCGCAACACCAGCGCACTGTTGAATCCGTCGAAACCTCGGGCGCAGACCAGCGCCAACCGGGTACGCGGGCGGCGGGGGGCCCGCAGGAAATCCAGCTCGCAGCCCTCGGCGACCATCTCCGGACCGGCCGAGGCGGGCAGTGTGTCGTGCGCGAAGGCGAGCAGTGCGGTGGCCACGTCCAGCGCCGACCCGCCCTGATGCGCCCGCCCGGTCAACTCCTTGTGGGTACTGACCGGCGGCGTGCGGGCGCCGAAGACGGCACGCAGGGCGCTCGCCTCGGCGCGGTCGTAGCGGGGCACCCCGAGCGCGTCGGGTACCACCACGTCCACCTCGTCCGGCTCGACGCCGGCCCGGCCCAGGGCCAGCCGCATCGCGCGGGCGTACTGGCGCGGATCACCGGCGCTGTCCGAGGTGGTGTGCGCCGCGTCGTGGGTGGCGCCCCAACCGGTCACCTCGCCGTAGCTGCGCGCCCCCCTCGCCTGGGCGTGGTCCAGCGCCTCCACCACGAACACCGCGCCGCCCTCGGCGGGCAGGTAGCCGCTGGCGGTGGCGTCGAACGGCCGGTAGGCGTGTTCCGGATCGGTCTCCTCGCTGAGCAGACCGGACCGCAACTGACAGGCCAGCGCGTACGGGCTCAGCGGGCACTCGGTCGCCCCGGCGAGCACCACCGAGGCACCGCGCCGCACGGTGCGCACCGCGTGCGCCAGACTGTCCAAGCCACCGGCCGACTCCGCCACCAGCACCCCGCACGGCCCCTTCGCCTGATGCCGGATGGAGAGCTGTCCGACGCTGGCCGCGTAGAACCAGGCGATCGACTGGTACGCGCCGACGGTGCGCGACGGCGACGACCAGAGGCGTTGCAGTTCCCGCTGGCCGAACAAGTTGCCGCCGGAGGCGCTGGCCAGGGTCACCGCCCAGCCGTACGGGTCGGTGGCCCGCTCCGGCAGGCCGGCGTCGGCCAGCGCCAGCGCGGTGGCGGCGAACCCGAGGTGCGTCCACCGGTCGGTCTGCACCAGAGCGCGGTTGTCGGCGTACCGGGCCGGGTCGAAGTCCGCCACCTCACCACCGAGGCGGGTCGGGTACCCGGAGGCGTCGAACAGGGAGATCGGCCCGGTACGGCGGCGGCCGGTCAGGACCGTACGCCAGTGCGCGTCCGCGCCGACGCCGCTGGGCGCGACCACTCCGACGCCGGTGATCACGGCCCGCCCGCCGGTCACGCCGTCACCCCGACGACCGTCCGGACCCGACGGGTGCTCACGGCGTCACGTCCCGGGCCAACCGGCGGAACAGCATGGCCGACTGGAAACCGCCGAAGCCGCTGCCCACCGACAGCGCCACGTCCACCGGCACCTCCCGCGCCTCGTTGGGCACGTAGTCCAGGTCGCACTCCGGATCCCGGGTGGCCCAGTTGGCGGTGGGCGGCACCACCCCGAACTCGATGGCCAGCGCGCAGGCGGCCATCTCGATGGCACCGATGGCGCCCAGCGAGTGCCCGACCATCGACTTGATCGAGCTGATCGGCACCCGGTAGGCCGCCGCGCCGAGCGACCGTTTGAACGCCGCCGTCTCGTGCCTGTCGTTCTGCCGGGTGCCGGAGCCGTGGGCGCTGATGTAGGAGACGTCCTCGGGCGTCGATCGGGCCTGCCGCAGCGCGTCGGTGATGGCCAGCCCCATCTCCAGGCCGTCGGGGCGCAGCCCGGTCATGTGGAAGCCGTTGCTCCGGCTGGCGTAGCCGGCCACCTCGCAGTAGACGTGCGCGCCGCGCCGCGCGGCGTGCCCGGCCTCCTCCAGCACCAGCACCGCCGCCCCCTCGGCCAGCACGAAACCGTGCCGGTCGGCGTCGAAGGGACGGGAGGCGTGCGCCGGGTCGTCGTTGTCCGGGCTGGTGGCCTTGATGGCGTCGAACGAGGCGACGGTCACCGGGGAGATGGGCGAGTCGGCGGCCCCGGCGAGCACGATGTCGGCCTCGCCGTCGACCACGAGTTGGTGGGCGTACCCGATGGCGTCGATGCCGGAGGTGCAGCCGGTGGAGACCACCTGCGCCGGACCGTGCAGGCCGTGGCGGCAGGCCACGTCGGCGGCCAGGCTGCTGGGCATCAGCGCCGGGTAGAGGTACGGGCCGCCGAGCGCCGCGTCGACCAACCAGCGTCGGCCGCTGTCGCTGACCGTCACGTACTCCTGCTCCAGCGCCATGGTGCCGCCGACCGCGGTGCCGAGCACCACACCGGTCCGGTCGCGTTCGGCATCGGTGAGGTCCAACCCGCTGTCGGCGACCGCCTCAGCGGCACAGGCCAGCGCGAACTGCACGTACCGGTCGGCGCGCTGCCGCTGGGCGGGGGTCAGTCCGGCGGCGTCCGGGTCGAAGTCGCACTCGGCGGCGATCTGCGACCGGAACGGCGACGGGTCGAAGAAACTGATCCGCCGGGTCGCCGTACGGCCCTCGGTGATGCTCTTCCAGAACCGGTCCCGGGTCACCCCTCCGGGTGCCACCACCCCGACGCCGGTGACCACGGTGCGCCGGCTGGTCACGACCGGTCCCGCTGTTCGACCAGTTCGGTGTCGACGTGGCCGAGTTCCGGACGCGGAGCCAGCGGTCCGAGGTGGAAGACCACCTCGGCGGGGAGATGGCCGGTGTTGCGCAGCCGGTGCCGGACGTTGCGGGCCACGAACAACGCCTCGCCGGCCGCCAACGGCACCGGCTCGTCGTCCAGGTCGACGGTGATGGCGCCCCGGGCGACGTAGAGGAACTCCTCGCTGTAGGGGTGGTAGTGCTCGGCGATCCGCTCCCCGGGCGCCATGGTGGCCACGCCCATGAAACCGGAGGTGCTGCCGACGGTACGCGGACCGAGCAGGACCCGCAGCTCGCCGCCGCGTCGGCGGTCGGCGGGCACGTCCCGGGCGGCCACCAGGGCGAGGTCACTCATCGTCGGCTCCGGTCGCGTTCGCACCGGTCGAGACGGCCGTCGGGGTGACGCTCGTCGGCGGCGTGGTCGTCCGGTCCCCGGCGAGCCGCTCGACGCGTTCCTTGATCACGGCCAGCTGCACCGCGCTGTTGGTGTTGATCCGTTCGGTCATTCCGGCGTCGTCCACCGGCGCGGTCGGCTTCATGGCGAAGTCCTGCGCCCAGGTCATCCGGACACCGTCGGGTTCCTCGGTGTAGGTCCAGCGGATCCGCATGTACTCGAACGGCCCGGTTTCCACCCGGCGGGCGTGCACCTGGCGGGTGGCCGGGTCCGCGGTGCGTTCGCTGACCCAGCTCCAGGCCACGCCGTTCTCGTCGGGGTGCATGGTGAGCCGGAACCGGACCGTCTCGCCGTCCCGGTCGAGGATCTCCGCCCGCGCGTACTCGGTGAACAGGTCCGGCCAGCCGGCCACGTCGTTCGTCACCGACCAGACCAGCTCCAGCGGCGCGGCGATGACGATGCTGTTCTCGGTGTGCCCGGGTGGGTCGGCCCGCCGGGTGACCAGGTCGGCCACGGCCGGGATGCTCAACTGCGCGGCCTGCTCCGGGATGCTCACCCGCCACCGGTCGGCGACCACTGCCGAGAGTTCGAGCAGGGCGAGCGAGTCCATGCCCAGCTCCTCCAGGGAGGCGGCCGGCGCGCGGGCGGCGGCATCCGGGTCGAGGCCGCAGTTGGTCACCAGGATGTCGGTTATCTCCGCGGTCAGCGAATCGGCGTCGGTGACGGTCATCGTTTCCTCCTCGGGGTTGCGGATCAAGGTGCGGCGATCAGGCGGTCCACCAGCCCGGTGGAGTGACGCCCCTTGCGGAACTCGGCGTCGTCGAGCACCCGCCGGACGAACGGGATGGTGGTCCGCATCCCCGGTCCGGAGATGTCGAACTCGCCGAGCGCCCGATCCAGCCGGTTCAACGCCAGGTCCCGGTCCGGGGCCCAGACCGCGACCTTCGCCAGCAGCGAGTCGTAGTGCGGACCCACCAGGTAACCGGCGTGGCCGTGGGTGTCGACCCGGGTGAACGGGCCGCCGGGCGGCACGAAGCGGTCCAGCCGGCCGGGCGTGGGCGCGAAGTCCCGGTCCGGATCCTCCACGTTGACCCGGCACTCGACGCTTACTCCGGTGAACCGGATGTCGTCCTGACGCCAGCGCAGCGGGGTGCCGGCGGCGACGTGGAACTGCTCGTGCACCAGATCGATCCCGGTGATCATCTCGGTCACCGGGTGCTCCACCTGGATGCGACAGTTGATCTCCAGAAAGTGGAACCGTTCGTCGGCGTCGACCAGGAACTCCACCGTCCCGGCACCGGTGAACCCGACGTCGAGCGCACCGCGCAGGGCGGTGCCGGCGATGGCGTCCAACGTCGCCGGGGACAGCGCCGGAGCGGGTGCCTCCTCGACCAGCTTCTGATGGCGGCGCTGCACCGAGCAGTCCCGGGTGCCCAGGTGCACACCGTTGCCGGTGGAGTCGCAGAGCAACTGCACCTCGACGTGCCGGGCGTCGGTCAGGTAGCGCTCGACGTACACCCGGTCGTCGCCGAAGGCGGCCTGGGCGGCGGCCCGGGTGCGCGCGTACGCCCGGGGCAGGTCCGCCGGGGCGCGGACCACGGCCATCCCGCGGCCCCCTCCCCCGGCGGCGGCCTTGATGATGACCGGATAGCCCACCTCGGCGGCGACGGCCGCGGCCTCGGCGGCCGTCGGCACCGGCTGCACGGCACCCGGCGCCAGCGGGAGCCCGGCCCGGCTCATCAGCGCCCGGGCGGAGGACTTGTCGGCCAGCACGGACATCACGTGTGGCGGCGGGCCGACGAAGGTCAGCCCGTTGTCCGCGCAGATCTCCGCGAAATCGGCGTCCTCGGAGAGAAAGCCGTATCCCGGGTGCACCGCCTGGGCGCCGACCTTACGGGCAGCCTCCACCACCGCCGCGGCGTTGAGGTAACTGCGCCGGCTGGCCGAGGGACCGATCCGGACCGCCTCGTCGGCCAGCCGCACGGCCGCCGAGTCGGCGTCCGCGGTGGAGTAGACCACGGCGGTACGGATGCCCAGCTCCCTGCACGCGCGCAGGATGCGTAACGCGATCTCGCCCCGGTTCGCGATCAGCACCTTGGAGAACATCGACGCACCACCCTCACGCCGAATCCAGGGCGACCAGTGGCTGGTCGTACTCCACCGGCTGTCCATCGGTCACCAGGACCTCGACAACCCGGCCGGGCCGATCCGCGACGATCTCGTTCATCAGCTTCATCGCCTCGACGATGCCGACTACCTGGCCGGGTCGGACCAGGTCACCGACGGCCACGAAGGGCGCCGCGCCCGGCTGCGGCGACCGGTAGAAGGTGCCGACCATCGGCGAGTGGACGCTCACGCGGGTCGCGGGGCTCGTCGCCGGCGGGGCCGCGGACGGTTCGACCGCCGTCGTGGGCGGAGGCGCTGGCGCGGCACGAGGGCGGGTGGCGGGGGCGGCTACGCCGGAATCGGTGGGGCCGGACGGTACGCCCGGGCCGACCGGCCGATCCCACTCCACCTCCAGCTCGGCGTCGCCGAGGCGCAGCCGCAGCCGGCGCACCGGGTCGGCCAGTTCGGCGACGACCTGCTGGGCGTGTCGGCGTAGTTCGGCCAGGGCAGCGTCGGCCGTCGCAGGCCGGGCGGGTGCCGGGGCGGCGACGCCGCCGGCCGGGGTCGTCGGTGCGGTGCGGGGTGTGCCAACCGGCCCGGCCGCCGCCGCGTTTGCGCCGGCCGGGGACGCGGCGGACGAGGGGGGGTAGACCGCGACATCGGCGGCCGTGGGCACCGTGCTCATCGGGTACCCGCCCGGGCACCGGCACGGGCGGCGCCGAAGCGGCGGAAGCGCCGTCGACGTCGTTGGACGAGGGTCACCGTCGGGACCTCCAACAGCGGCAGCAGGTTCGCCAGCAGCGCCTGCCGGACGGTTCGCGCCGTCGCCTCGGCGTCGTCGGCGGCGGAGCCGTCCGGCTCGGCAACGACCTCGTCGACGATCCCGAGCCGACACAGATCCGGCGCGGTCAACCGCAGGGCCCGGGCCGCCTGCGGAGCGGCGGTACGACCGGGCCAGAGGATCGCGGCGCAACCCTCCGGGCTGATCACCGAGTAGACCGCGTGCTGGAGCATCAGGACCCGGTCGGCCACCGCCAGGGCGAGGGCGCCGCCGCTGCCGCCCTCGCCGGTCACCAGGGTCACCACCGGCGTGGGCAGCGCGCTGAGGGTCAGGATGTTCTCCGCGATGGCCGCCGCCTGACCGTGCTCCTCCGCCTCGACGCCCGGATCGGCTCCCGGGGTGTCGACCAGGGTCACCACGGGCAGTCCGAGTCGGGCCGCCAGCCGCATCAGCCGCAACGCCTTGCGATGCCCCGCCGGGGTGGCCATGCCGAAGTTGCGGGCGGCCAGTTCGGCAGTGGTGTGTCCCTTCTGGTGGCCGATCACCATCAGGTGCCGGCCATCGAGCCGCGCCAACCCACCGACCACCGCCGCACAGTCGCCGCCGAGCCGGTCGCCGTGCAGCTCGGTGAAGCCGTCGAAGGTGGTCTCCAGGTAGTCCAGGGTGGTGGGGCGGCCGGGGTGCCGGGCCAGGCGTACCGTCTCCCAGGCGTCGCGGACCGGCGTCCGGGACGTCGGGATCGGGCGGGCCGCCTCGGGCGGCGGGGCAGTTACGCAGGGCCGGTTCGTGGCCCGGCGGCCGGTGGCGGCGAGCAGGGTGGCCACTCGGGCACGCAGCGCGTGCCGGGGCACCACCATGTCGACCTGGCCGTGTCGCAGCAGGAACTCGGCGGTCTGGAAGCCCTCCGGGAGCTTGCGGCCGGTCACCTGGCGGATCACCCGGGGGCCGGCGAAGCCCATCCGGGCGCCGCTCTCGGCGAGTACCAGGTCGGCGCTGGTGGCGAAGGAGGCCGCCACTCCGCCGTAGGTGGGATCGGTCAGCACGCTGATGGTGGGCAGCCCGACCTCGCGCAGCGCGGCCATCGCCTGGCTGACCGTGGCCATCTGCATCAGCGACAGCGCGCCCTCCTGCATCCGGGCGCCGCCGGAGGCGGTGACCAGGACCAGTGGGACGGCCAACTCCAACGCCTGCTCGGCGGTACGGGTGATCAGCTCGCCGACGGCGCAGCCGAGGCTGCCGCCGAGAAACCGGAAGTCCATCACCGCGAGCGCACAGCTCGACCCGCCGATCGTGGCGGTGCCGCAGAGCACCGCCTCCGACAGGCCGGTTTCGGCGCGGGCGGCGGCGAGCCGGTGCGGGTACGGCAGGACGTCGACGAAGCCGATCGGGTCCACCTCGACCGCCCGGTCCGGCAGCGGCCGGAACGATCCCGGGTCGACCAGTTGGCTGAGCCGCTCGGGTGCGGCGAGTCGGGCGTGCAGCCCGCACTCCGGGCAGACGTCGAGATTGCGGCGCAGCCGCTTGCGGTAGAGCAGGGCGGCACAGCCGCCGCATCGGGACCACAGGGACTCGCCCGAGGGTGCGGTGGCGGTCACGGCCGACGCCCGTCGAAACGGTAGAAGCAGCGTGCCATGGCGTCCCGGGGTGAGCGCCAGTCCGGCCGGTACGGCGAGACGTAGGCGCTCAACCGGCTGCTCACCCGGACGAACTCCGGGTGCTCCCGCACGGCCTCGACGGCGCCGTCGCCGGCCGACTCGGTCTCGATGAGATGCACGTACAGGTCGTGCAAGCGGTACAGCGAGCGATGCCGGACCCCCACCAGGCGGGGCAGTTCGGTCGTGTCGGACTCGGCGAAGATCTCGGCGACCGCCGACTCCGCGGTCGGAGCCACCTTCGCGACGATCAGCGTTCGGTCCATGCTGGTCCTCCCCCGGTGGGCTGTGGGACGCCACCGGGTGTGCCCGGACGGCTGCCGCCACGATGCGCAGCACCGCGTCACCCAGGCGTCACAGAAACTCCCGAGATGAATGGGGAGTGGTGACGCTGAGTTGACGTAAGCTGTGGTTCAGCTGAGCAGCACCAGTTGCAATGATCGGCAATATTTACCAGTTCAGAGGCGGTTTCACAGAAGCCGCTGAGTTGCATCGCCGACAACATCGTTGACTCAGAGTAATTGCGATTGATAATCTTCACGACGGTCGTACCCGGCACCGCACCACCCGTGCGACGGCCCGACGAGTCGACAGTGGCGTCACGGCGGCCACACCGGGACCCGGCCGAGACCCGCAACCGACGCGTTCCGCAGGGGGTGCCGCCGTGGCCGCCGTTTCGCCCACGCCCACCGCCGGCCAACCCCACGACGCCGACATCCGGCTGCATCTGCTCGGCGGCTTCCGCCTGACCCACGGCGACATCCCGGTGGTGGTGCCCCGCGGCCTGCAACGGATCATCGCGCTGATCGGGCTGCGACCCGGGGCCACCCGCACCCACCTCGCCGGCCTGCTCTGGCCGGAAGCCACCGAGGAACGGGCGCTGTCGTCACTGCGGACCGCACTGTGGCGACTGCGTCAGGATCCGTACTGCCCGCTGAGCACCGCCGCCGACACCGTCCGCCTCGACCCGCTGGTCCGGGTCGACGTCGACCTGCTCGTCGACACCGCCGGCCGGGTACGCGACGGCCACGCACCGGGCGACGCCCCGGAGGCCCTCGCCGCCGGCCGGCACGACCTGCTGCCCGGCTGGTACGACGACTGGGTGCTGGCCGACCGGGAACGGCTGCGCCAACTCCGACTGCACATGCTGGAACAGGTCGCCGGCCAACACCTGGCCGCCGGGCGGCACGGCGAGGCGTTGGAGGCGGCGCTGGAGGCGATGGCCGCCGAGCCGTTACGCGAGACGCCGCACCGGCTGGTCGTGCGCATTCACCTCGCCGAGGGCAACGCCTTCGAGGCGGTGCACGCCTATTACGTCTACCGGGATCTGCTACTGCGGGAACTGCGCCTGGAGCCGTCACCGGCGATGAGCGCGCTGCTCGCGGAGACCCTCGACCCCATCCGACGCGCCAGCCGGCCGACCAGCGGACCCCGCCAGCACGTGGTCACCCGCAACGCCGCTCCGGGCCCGTTGACCATGCGTCACCGCACCGATCCCGAACGTTGACGGGCAGGTGACTGCGCGGGCGACAGGGTGGGACGACAGCGGCCCGGCACCCCGTGTCCGTCCGGGCCGAACCACCGGTGAGAGGGATCCGATGAGCCGTCTAGTGATCGTCAGCAGAGTCATCCCGGGCGCGGAGGGTCGCGTGGCGCAGATCTTCGCCGAGTCCGACGAAACCGAACTGCCCAGCCTGACCGGGGTCCGCCACCGGTCCCTGTACTGCCTGCACGACCTGTGCGTCCACCTGATGGAGACCGACGACGTCGGCGCGGACGCCCTCGCGGCGGCCCGCAACCATCCGTTGTACCAGCAGGTCAACCAGCGGCTGTCCGCACACACCTCGCCGTACCTGCCCACCTGGCGCTCGCCGCGCGACGCGATCGCCAACTGCTTCTACCGCTGGGACGCCGCGGACGTTCCGGCACCGCGTGTGGCCGGCTGACCGGGCGGAAACATGACGACCCGGGCACCGCACGTCCTGGTCATCGGCGCCGGCACCGGCGGCCTCTGCCTGGCCCACGGGCTGCGCCGGGCCGGAATCGGCGTGGCGGTCTACGAACGACACCGGGCCAGGGGCGAGGGACTGCTCGGCTATCGGGTGGGCATCGGTCCCACCGGCAGTCGGGCCCTGCGTGACTGCCTACCGCCGGAGCTGTTCGAGATCTACCTGGCCACCTGCGCCCGCTCCCCCCGCTATTTCAACGTGCTCAGCGAGAAGATGCGCCACACCGCGTCCTTTCCGCTGCGACCGGACACCCACCCGGTCGACACGGAACGGTCCGTGGCCCGGATGACGCTGCGCCAGGTGCTGCTCACCGGATTGGAGGACGTGGTGCACTTCGACCGCACCTTCACCCGGTACGAGCAGCACGACGACGGGACGGTCACCGCCCACTTCGCCGACGGTGGCACCGCCACCGGCGACCTGCTCGTGGCGGCGGACGGCACACACTCGGCGGTTCGCCGGCAGTACCTGCCGCACGCGGTCATCCGGGACGCTGGCACGGTCAACATCGCCACCCGGGTACCACTCACCGCGCACACCCGGTCCCTACTGCCGGAGAGCGTGCAGCGGGGCATCTCGTTGGTCTTCGGCACCGGCGGGGTGATGGGCGTACTGCACGTGATGGAGTTCAAGTGGGACCGCGACGGCTGCCTGAAACCGGAGACCAGCTCGGCGGACGCGAAACTGCTCACCGACTGGCCCGGGCTGCGACACGACCCCACCCGCGACAACATCAACCTGGTGGTGTGGAGCACGGCCCGCCGCTTCCCGTCCGACGTGCTGCGTCGCCGGGGCAGGGAGCTGATCGACGTGGCTCTGGAGCTGACCACCAACTGGCACCCTCACCTGCGGGAGCTGCTCAGCCTGGCGGACCCGGAGAGCGCCCTGCCGATCCGGGTGTCCACCTCGGAGCCGGTGCCGCCCTGGAGAAGCAGCACCGTCACCCTGCTCGGTGACGCGATCCACACCATGACGCCGGGGCGCGGCGTGGGGGCCAACACCGCACTGCGCGACGCGAACCTGCTGCGGCGACAGCTGATCCTCGCCGCCGCCGGCAAGAAGAACCTGGTGCAGGCGGTGGCCGACTACGAGGCGGCAATGGCGCCGTACGGCTTCGCCCGGGTCGCCGACTCGCTGGGGCGCAGCGGCACCAACGGTGACGATCGCATGTACCAGCCGGTGTTCGGACGGCTCGCGCTGCTCGGCGCCCGGGGCTACTTCCGGGTCACCAGCCGGGTTCCCCGGTTGCGGCGCAAGTTCATCGACGACTTCTACACCTACCGAGGTGAGCAGGACTGATTCTCATCGTGGCCCCGGCACCCGACCTGGTGCCGGGGCCACGGTATGTCCACACCCGGCGACCGCCGTACCGTCCGTCCCGAACCGGACACCTGCCGTAGCCTCCGCCAGTCCGGTACGGACTGTTACCTGACCTGCCTGTCGTCCCGGCCGCGCGTGTGCGAAGCTGCGGCGAGTTTTTCTCGCGACGATCCGGACGTGAACCTCAGGGAGGGATACCGTGGGCGAGTCCTTCGGGAGCTGGCTGATACTGCTCGTGGCGCTGCTGGCGGGGCTGGCGGTGGGCTGGGTACTGCTGCGCGGTCGGCGGGCGGAACCGCCCGCGCCGACGGCCGGTACGGCGAGCGACGACACCACCGAAACCACTACTCCGGCGCGGCCCGAGCCAACCGAGGTTGAGCCCACCCCGACCGTCGCGGAGCCGACCGGCGGCACCACCGAGGCGCCGGCGACCGATGCGCCCGCCGAGGCGACGCGGGCCAGCGAACCGCTCACCGGCGAGGTCGATCCGACGTCCGTCCCCGAGGGACCGACGGTGGACGCGACCGCGGAACCGCGATCGACGGTCGCCACCCCGCCGGTCCGGCCAAAGGACACCACCGGATCCGCAGCGGCATCCGGCGCAGCCGACCCGGTCACCACCGAGCCGACCGTCGCGGCCGAGCCGACCGTCACCACCGAGCCGACCGTCGCGGCCGAGCCGACCGTCGCGGCCGAGCCGACCGTCACCACCGAGCCGACCGTCGCGGCCGAGCCGGCCGGGGTAGTCGATCCGGTCGCGGCGGAACCGGTAGCCGCCCAGACCGACGACTTCCGGCGCATCCAGGGGGTCGGGCCGAAGATGGCGGCGGCGCTGCACGGCGCGGGCATCCGGACCTACCGGCAGCTGGCCGAGCTGGACGAGGCCGCGCTGCGGGAGACCGTCAAGAGCGCCGGGTTGCGCGCCACCGCCAGCCTGGCCACCTGGCCTCAGCAGGCGAAGGTGCTGGCCGCACCGGCCGACAGCGAGTCCTGACGACCCCCGGGCCGCCGGTCACGGAGCCGCCGGTCGCGGGGCCCGCGACCGGCGGCTCCGGTGTACGCCGTTCCGGTGACCGAGTTCGATCAGGACGCGCTCCGGCCGGAACGCCGCTACGGTCGGTACGCCGGCCAAGCCGGCAAGCCGCACTGTCGCCGGTTGCCGGGAGTCGTCCGTGCCGTCCGCCCAGCAACAGCCCGAGAATCCACGGCGACCTCTCACCCGCAGCGCCTCCACCACCCGCCGGGTCACCCTCCTGGAACTCTTCTTCGACCTGGTCTACGTCGTCGCGTTGGCGCTCATCTCGCGCGGGCTGGCCGAGGAGATCAACTGGCACCAGGCCGGCCAGGCGCTGATCCTGCTGGCCGCGGTGTGGTGGACCTGGACGATCACCAGCCTGGTCACCGACCTGTACGACCCGGAGCGCACCGAGATCAAGGCCCTGGTGCTCGCGGTGATGTTCGGGGTGCTGCTGATGGCCAGCGCGATCCCCAAGGCGTTCGGCGATCGGGGGCTCACCTTCGCCGGTGCGTACGTCGCCATCCACCTCGGGCGCGGGTTGTTCATCATTCCCGCGGTGCGCAACGACCCGCAGGTCCAACGACGGGCGGCCAGGATCTTCTGCTGGTTCGCGTTGTCGGCGGTGCCGTGGATCGGCGGCGCGTTCGTCTCCGGGGACGCCCGAATGGCGCTGTGGCTACTCGCCCTCGGCCTCGACTACCTCGGGCTGCGGCTGTCCTACCCGGTGCCCGGGCTGGGCAGCGTCCCCGCCGCCCTGTTCAGACTGACCGCCGAGCATCTGGCCGAGCGGTATCAGCAGTTCTACACCATCGCCCTGGGCGACGCGATCCTCGTCATCGGCATGGCCTACACCAGGAATCACTCGGAGTTCGAAGACGGCGTGGCGCTGCTGCTGGCCTACGCCACCACCCTGCTGCTCTGGCGCATCTACGTGCACAAGGCCGGAGAGCTGCTGCCCGTCGCCATCAAGGCCACGAGGGTGCCGACCCGCTTCCTGAACACCTCCCCCTACACCCACCTGTTGATGGTCGCCGGGGTGGTCGCCACGGCGGCCGGCTTCGAGCTGGTGCTGCACACTCACACCCTGCCCGCGCGGACCCCGCCCGAATGGGCGGCGATCATGCTCGGCGGCCCGGCGCTGTTCCTGGTCGGTCGGGCCCTCTTCGAACGCGAGGTGTTCAACCGGGTGTCGTGGTCGCGGCCCGGCGGCGTGGTGGCGCTGCTGGCCGTGGCACCCGCGATACTGTTTCTGCCGGCACTCAGTGCCTCGCTGGCCGCGCTGCTGGTGCTCGCCGGGGTGGCGCTTGTCGACCTGCGGCACAGCCGCGGTCATCCGCCCGAGACGCCCATGCCGCCGTAGGTCGCTGCGACCTCCGTTAGCCGCTCGGCGCGTCTGGGTACAAGGCCCACACCTTGCAACCCGACCACCGACTCGTGGAGGAAACATGCGCGGCACGTCGATATTCGGAGTCCTCGTGGTGATCTGGCTCGTCATCGGCGCCATCGCCGCCGGTCAGCGCGGCTACTACAGCGACGAGGAAACCAACTGCGCCGAGGTCGGCACGATCCTGGTGACCATCGCCGCCGGGCCGCTCAACTACATCGGCGCCAACCCGAAGATCGACTGCGAACTGCCCCAGCCCTCTGAGTGAGCCCGGTGACGCACGACCAGGGCCCGTGCCGGCTTCGGACACGGGCCCTGGTCGTCGTCGCGGATACCGGCCGTACGGCTCAGCGGAAGCAGTGCGCCACCGGCACCTTGCTGCCCGCGCAGTTGGTCGGACTGTTCTCGATGACGACGCTGTCGTCATCGATCTTGACCTGGGCCCGCTCGGCCTGGATCCCGCCCGCCTTGACGGTGGACTGGTTGCCGATCACGTGGCTGCGGTAGAACGAGGTCGAGCCCGCCGTCACGAACAGCCCCGCCCCCTGCGACCGCTTGCCGACCGCGGCGTTGCGCTTGACGTCGCTGCCCCGCACGAGCAGATTCGACTTCTCGGCGTAAATGCCGCCGCCGTTGCCGCGGGTGGTGTTGTCGCTGACCACACTGTCGTCCAGTGGCAGCAAACCCTGGACGGTGGAGATGCCGCCGCCGGAGACGGTGGCGACGTTGTCGCGGACCGTCAGCTGCCGCAGCACCAGCACCGCGTCGGAGTTGGCCAGGCCACCGCCGATCTCGGCGCTGTTCTGCGCCACCAGCGTGTCGAAGACCTTGGTACGGGCGGAGAAGCTGGCCACACCGCCGCCCTGACCGGCGTTGTTCTGCACGAAGGTGGAGGAGTAGACGTCCCCCGCAGCCCGGAAGTTGGCCAGGCCACCGCCGTAGCTGACCGCGCTGTTGTGCCGGAACTCGGTGCGGTGCATGGTCATGACGCCGCCGTTGAGCAGGCCCCCGCCCTTGCCCTGGGTGCCGGCGGCCCGGTTGCCGATCAGTTTGCTGTCGCTGATCCGGAGGTTGCCGTCGTTGAAGATGGCGCCGCCACCGCCCTCCGCCGACAGCGAGGTGCTGCCGACGACGGTGACCCCTTCGACGACCGCCGTGGCGCCGTGCACGATGTGGATGCTGCCACCCTCCGCCGCCGAGCGGCCGTTGTGCAGGGTGACATTCCGGAGGGTCAGTTCGCCGCCGTCGCGGACGGTGAAGAAGCGGAAGTCGGGGGTGTCAACCCCCCGGGCGATGGTCGCGCCGGAGCCTTCGATGGTGATCCCGTGGTAGATCACCGGCAGGCCGGACTTGTCGTCGGCGGGGTTGCGCGGTGGCGCCTCGGCGTCGCCAGGGTTCTCGGCGGCGTCCGCGGCCTCCCGCGCGTCGCGGATGCCGCCGTCGTATTCGTCGGGCTGCTGGAACGCGTGGGTCAACGTGTAGGTGCACTTCTCCGCCAGTCGCAGCGTGGCACCACCCTCGGCGTTCGCCCGCACCAGCGCCACGACGAGCCGGGCGGAGTCGCAGGGCACGGGCACCACCGTGCCGTCCGGTGCGCGCCCGTGGTGACCGCTCGACCGGCCGGTCGCACCTCCCTGGTCGGGCGGGGTAGCGTCCGGCTCGTGTCGCCACTCCGGCCGTTGCCGGTCCTGCCCCCGGCGTTGCGGCGACTCGTCGGCTCCGGGTACGTCATCCTGAAACATCGCGGCGGGCTGGCCCGGGCTCGGTGCCGCCGGGCCACGGTCGGCGGTCGAGGCGGTGACGGCGGTCAGGCCCGCCGCTCCGGCCACCAGGCTGCCCGCCACCAGGCCACCGGCCAGCAACCACCGGGACCGCCGACCGGGTCGGGCGGACCCACGGCTCCCTTGGTACGTGGACATCAGCGCTCCTGCCTCTCGTGCATGCGCGAACACGGCCGCACCGAATCGGGCGCGGGGTGGCTGACATCGCCTCAGCCACCAGAGGCCACCGTACGGCTACACATGACACAAATCAGGCATAAGTGAATGAGTAGTCCATTCGGCTTCACATTTACCCGGAGCCGGCACCGCGGACATCGGTAGCGCCGCTCGCTCAACCCCCGACGTGAATGCCGGGACGGCGGGCGGGATCCGGCTCGGACTTGCGCAGAATCTCGCGTACCACCGGTGGGGTGTCCCCCCGCCCGAGAATGAGATAGCGCAACAGGTGAGCGATCGGGTTCCCCTCCGACCACTCGAAGTGGGCGTGCGGCCGTACGCCGGTGGCGTCCCGCAGCGCCAGCAGGATCGCCGCGATGGCGTTCGGTGCCGCCGGGCTGCTGGCCCGCAGCACCCGGTAGCCCCCCACCTCGACGCCGCACACCCGCAGCACGTGACGGAACCCGGACGGATCCACCACGTCGATCTCCAGGAAGAGCACGTCGGTCGCCCCCGGCACCGGGTTCAGACCCCGCTGCGCGCGCTCCTTGATGGTGTACTCCTTGATCGCCCCGCTGCGCCGCTTGTGGGCGATCACGTGCAGCCGCCCGTCATGGGCCACCGAGTCGGCGATGAACCGCCGCGCCGTCTCGTCGAACTCGACCCGCTCCGCCCGCAGCTCGGTGGTGCGGGTCACCCGGGACACCAGCGAGACGGCGATGATGCCGAGGATGAACAGTCCGGAGATGGCGATCCCGTCCGGCTTCTCGATCACGTTCTCGACCAGCGCGTACAGCAGCACCAGGGTGAGCACCGTGAAGCCGGCGGCGACGCCGCGTTGCCGGCGGCCGGCGGCGGCGATGGCCACCGCCACGGCCGCCGACACCATCATCGCCAGGATCCCGGTGGCGTACGCCCCAGCCTGCGCGTCGACATCGGCGCGGAACACGAGGGTCAGCGCGATGCAGACCAGCGTGTAGACGATCACCACCGGGCGCACCGCGCGCGCCCACTCCGGCGCCATGCCGTAGGAGGGCAGGTAGCGCGGCACGATGTTGATCAGCCCGGCCATCGCCGACGCACCGGCGAACCAGAGGATCAGCACGCTGCTCACGTCGTAGACCGTTCCGAACGCCTCACCCACCTGCTCGTGGGCGAGATAGGCCAGCGCCCGTCCGTTGGCGGCCCCGCCCGGCGCGAACGCCTCTGGCGGGATGAGCACCGCGGTGACGAAGGTGGTCGAGAGCAGGTAGACCGACATGATGGCCGCGGCGACGGTGAGCAGCCGCCGGGTGTTGCGGATCCGGGCGGCCAGGCGGGCCGGCGCGTCGGGCCCCTTCCCCGCCACCAGCGGCATCATGCTGACCCCGGTCTCGAACCCGGACAGGCCCAACACCAGCAGCGGAAACGCCAGCGCCGCGGTCACCGCCACCTGGCCCGGACCGCCGCCCGCGGTCAGCGCCGCCGTCCAGTCTCCCAGCGGACGGGGATCGCCGGCCAGTTCGACGAGCGACACCCCCACGATCACCGCGTTCAGGCCGAGGAAGGCGGCCACCAGCGGGACGGCCACCGCCACGGCTTCCCGAAAGCCGAGCAGGAACACCGCGCCGAGAATCAGCAGCAGGCCCACGGTCACCCCGACGGCGACGCCGGTGCCGCCGAACCACTCCGGCAGGTACGGGTTCTGCAGCACGTGCACGGTGGCGTCCGCCGAGGAGAGCGTGATCGTGACGATCCACGAGGTGGCGACGAAACCGAGCAGCACCAGCACGAAAATCTTGCCGCGCCAGAACGGCAGCAGGCGTTCCAGCATCGCCACCGACCCCTGGCCATGCGGGCTGTCTCCGGCCACCCGACGGTACATCGGCAGCATTCCGAAAAGGGTCAGTGCCACGATCAGCAGGGTTGCCACGGGCGACAGCGCACCGGCGGCCAAGGCGGCGATGCCGGGCAGGTAGGACAGGGTGGAGAAGTAGTCGACGCCGGTCAGGCACATCACCCGCCACCAGGCGTGCGAACGGGCCTGCCCCTCGGCGGTCTCCGGTCCGACCGGCTGCACCTGGTGGACGAACAACCACCGACGCAGCCGACTCTCCGATCTCGCCGGGCCGGTCGGGACGGCCACCCGCTCGGGCACGGTGACCCTCCGCCCCGCCCGTTCCCCCTTGCGCGTCGGGTCCCGCGCGGCACGCAACTCCGGTTCCGGTGTACCGGCCGCCGGGCGGCGGCGTTCCCGGCCCCGTCGCGCTCTCGTCTGGTCCCCCAATGTCCCCGCCTCACCGTTGTCGGACAGACCGTAGGTGGTGGTTCGGTCCGCTACCGGTCAGCCGCCGTCCGGTGCGGTCAGCGCCCGGGCCAGGTCGGCGGGGTCGGTCACGGTGACCGTCATCCCGGGATGCCGGGGCCACCGGCCGGGCAGCAGGGCGGGCACCGGTCGCACGAATCGGACGCAGAGCCCAGCGGTCGTGGTGGTGCCGAAGGTGACGCCGGTGTCGGTGCCGGACAGGTGCGGGCCGACCACCCGCCACCAGCGGTACGGGCCGCCGATCTCCACGCCCGCGACGTTCTCCCGCCCGGTACGCAGCTGCCAGGGGCCGAACCGGACCAGCAGTTGGGCGGAGTCCACCCGCACCCAGGCGGTGCCGGGCCGGACACCGATCAGCGCCAGCAGCCAGCGGAACCGCGGCTCGAAGCGGAACTGGAAAACCCGAACTGTCATCCCCGGGCTCCGCGGCCGGCGCGGTCTCCCGGCCGCGCTGGGCGGGGTGGGGCGGCGGGGCGCGGTCGCGGCCGGGCGGCAGGACGGTGCCGGGACACAGCGGTCATGGTCGCGGCGTACCCCGCAGGGGCCGGCCGACACCCCCCGGGCCGGCCGGCCCCTGTTTCCCCGTGGTCCCCCGTGGTCCCCCCGTGCTCCCCCCGTGCTTCCCCCGTGCTCCCCCCCGTGGTCCCCCGTGCTTCCCCCTGGTCCCCCGTGACCACCTCCGGACGTCGCTCGTCCGGATCTCGGGCCGGATGCCCCCGCGCCCCTCAGCTGGACGAGGCGCGGGGACCCCCCGTCCCGGTCACTGCAGGAACGCCCCGAGGGGCGACAGCAGCAACCGACCGAGCGCGGCGGCCGTGTCGTCGAGCCGCCTGCGCTCGCGCTCGTGCTGGTGCGGGTCGTGCCGGCACCGCCAGATCCGCTGCGCGTTGCGCCAGGCGACATCGCGCGTGTAGTGGATCAGCTCGCCCTGATACCAGTCGTCGATCTCGCCGTTGAGCATGTCGATGAGCAGTTGCCACTGCTCGAGGTACCCCCGGCGCAGGCCGGGGATCTTGTCAGCGAAGATCTTGTTGATTTCCAGATAGTCATGGTGCTGGTCGCTGCCGTCGACCGGTTCGGACTCCAGGTGGTCGAAGGTGGTGACGAGCGCGAACGGCAGGTCGAAGTTGATGTGCGCGTTGACGCCGGCCGCCGCCGAGGGCAACGGTCGGGCGTCCGGCCCGCGCATCCGCTCGAACAGGCACGCCCAGGCCCGGGGCGTGCTCGGGCTGGCGTCGCTCCACATCCGTAACGAATCGAAATAGCGGGCCGCGAACTCGACGTCCAGCCGGGACAGGAAGACCGGATCGACGAACCGATCGGCGTACAGCCCGTCCAGGACGCTGGAGGTGATGGTGAGGTACAGCTTGTTGAAGTCCGCCAGCGGGCAGCTGTGCAGCAGCGGAGGCAGCCGGACCAGCATGTCCTGCAGCTTGGTCAGATGGTCGACGACGGCGGGCACGTCGGTCGGATGATCGGCCAGCAGGTCGACGATGTCCCGGTGCACCGGCCCCCACGCCGGCTCACCACACCCACCACGCTCACTCATGTCCCCTCCAGGCTGCTGCTCGCCGACGTCGTCGTGCCCGTTGCGACGCCGGGCCCAGCCTTTCAGGCGTCCGCCGCGCGGACATCAGTAGAACGACGTATCCGACACCTACGCCCGACTACGCAGGAAGATGGCGCTCGCCTGCACCCGGGTACGTACCTGGAGTTTGTCGAAGATGTGTGACACGTGGACGCCGATGGTCCGCTCGCTGATGAACAGCCGCTGGCCGATCTCCCTGTTGGTCAGCCCTTCGGCCACCGCGGCCAGCACCTCACGCTCCCGCGCGGTCAGGGCGGCCAACTCCTCACCGACCGCCCCGCCGGACATCGCGGACTCGGCAGCGCCGCGCTCCTCCAACGCGACCCGGGCCCGCCCGGCGAGCGTACGGATCTCGTCGGTCAACGGCACCGCCCCCAGCGCCTGCGCCATCTGGTACGCCTGGCGCAGCAGCTTCCCGGCGGTGGCGGCCTTGCGGCGGCTGGCCAGCAGCGCCTCGGCCTGCCGCAGGCGGGAGTACGCCGCCGGGTACGGGTGGTTACGGTGATCCCACTCGGCCGCCGCCCGCGCCCAATGCTCTGGATCGGCCCCATCGAGCCGGCTCACCTCGGCGGCGCACAACACCAGGTAGCCGTCGATCACATAGCGCACCGGCCGGGCCGCCCGCTCGCTGCGTACCGCCACCCGGTCGGCGATTCCCCGCAGCCGGCGTACCGCCTTGTCATCGACGGCCACGGTGCGGCTGGCGTGCGCCTCCGCCTCGGCGCGCAGCCCGTGCCAGACCAGCACCGCGAGGATGACCAGGTCGTCGGAGCGGGTCTCGGTCAGACCTCGCTGCACCGCGTGCCGGGCCACATCGTGCCGCCCCTGCCACATGGCCAGCCCGGCTCGCAGGGTGAGCAACGGGATGACGTGCCGGGCGCCGCCGCCGGCCAGGATGGTCGCCACGGCGTCCAGATCCCGGTCGGCCGCCTCGACGTCGCCGTAGCCGACCGACAGCCGGCACCGGGCCAGCAGCAACTCGACGGCGTCCGCGCCGGAGGGACGGTGCCGCAGAGCCGAGGCGACCACCTTCTCCGCTTCGGCCCACTGCCCCACCCGGAACAGTCCGTTGGTGGCGATGGCCAGCAGCCGGGTCTCGTAGGACCGGCCCAGCCCCAGCTCGGCGACTCGTTCGGCACCCCGCCGGGCGACCACCACACCCTCCTCAAGGATGTTGAGCGGGCCGGTCAGCAGCTCAGCCAGGTGCAGGTAGGCCAACGCGACGTCCTCCGGACGACCGGCCCGCTCGGCGGTGGCCAGTGCCCGCCGCAGCACCGCCAGGCCCGTGTCCGGATCCTGGCGGTACGCCTCGGAGAAGCCCAGCGCGGCGCTGGCCAGCACCACCTCGGTGGTCGCCCCGTCCACCTGCTCGGCCAGGACCAGCGCCTCCCGCGCCCGCTGGCCCGCCTCGGCGTACCGGCCGAGTTGCAGCAGCAGCTCCGCCAGCCGGGCGGCGACGGTGGCCCGCTGCCGGGGTGTGCAGTCGGCGACGGCGAGCGCCTGCTCATACTCCGCCTCGGCCAACGCGGAACGGCCGGCGGCGGCCAGGTAACGGGCCCGCCGGATGTGCAGCTCGCAGGCCGGAAGGTCGGTGTCGGCGCCGGCCAGCTCCTCCAGCAGGGTCAACGCGCGGGCGTACTCACCACAGTGGTGGGCCGCCTCGGCCGCCCGCCCGAGCAGCGTGGCCCGGTCGACACCGGGCAGCCCCTCGGCCGACTGCACCGCCACCGACCAGTGCCGATGCGCCTCGGCGTAGCCGTACAGCCGCTCCGCCTCCTCGGCGGCGGCCACCGCCGCCGGCAGCGCCCGCTCCGGCTCACCGGCCAGCCGCCAGTGATGGGCCAACCGGGCCTGGTGCAACTCGGCCGGTACCGAGGTCAACGCCTCGGCGTAGCGGCGGTGCAGCAGCGCCCGCTCGGCGGGGAGCAGCTCGTCCTCCAACACCTCGGCGACGAGCCGATGGCGTAGCCGGTAGCCGTCGGCCGAGCCGACCAGCAGCCGATGGGACACTGCTGCCCGGACCGCGTCGAGCAGCTCGTGCTCCGGCAGCCCGACCACCCGGGCGAGCAGCCAGTGCTCCACCGGTTCCACTCCGGCGGCGACGGCGTGCACGGCACGGTGGGCCGGTCGGGGCAGCGCGTCCACCCGGGCCAGAAAGACCTCGCGGAGGGTGTCGGAGAGCCCGTCGCGGCCGTCGCGCAGCTCCCGGGAGAGCTCCTCGACGACGAAGGGATTGCCACCGCTACGTTGCCACAGTTGCTCGGCCGCCTCCGGTGCCGGTGATCGACGCATCACGGCGGTGGCCAACTCCTCGGTGCCGGCCCGATCCAGCGGGGCCAGATCGAGCACCCGCACCGAGCGCAGCCGGCGCAGCTCGGTGAGCACCCGACGCAGCGGATGCGCTCCCTGCAACGACTCCGACCGCACCGCCGCCAGCACCGACAGTTGCAGGTCACCGAGGCCGGCGAGCAGGTAGAGCAGGAGTTGGCGGGTCGTCCGGTCGACCCACTGGAGGTCGTCGAGCACGAGCACCAGCGGGCGGCCACCGGCGATCACGTTCAGTCCGCGGGACACCCGCTCCAGCAACGCGCCCGCGCCGTCGGGGCCAGCCCGGTCCTCGGCGAACACCCCGAGCAGCGCGCGGACGGACGCCGCGGCCGGCGGGGCGAGGTCGGCGTCGAGGCGGCGCAGCGCCTGTCGTAGGGGATGCAGCGGCGAGGCGTCGCCGATGTCCAGACAGGACCCGGTGAGCACAAGGGCACCATCGTGGCCCAACTGCTCGCCGACCTCGTACAGCAGGCGGGTCTTACCCACGCCGCTCTCACCGGTCAGGAACACCGCCGCCGTCTGCCCCGGCGTGACGTGGTCGAGCAGCGCGGATCGTACCGTCGTCATCAGGTTGTCCCGACCCACGAGCGGTGTGGTGTCCACGTCGCTGGCCATGGATCGCAGCCTAGTCACAGGTTCCGTCCCCGTTCTACAGGTGCATCCCGTCAGTCCTACTCATCGCGTCGACATTGCCACCAAAGGTTGCGTTCGGCCGACATACGTCGTTCTGCCGATCCGCCGTCAGACCAGTGGTGACAGGCTCCGGACATCGTCGGCGTACGGGGGGAGAGGCAGGTGCGATCTCCATGCCCATTTCTGTTGTCGCTGGTCAGCCCCCTGTTGAGCGGGTGCGTTGGCCCGTGGTGGAGGAGCGGCGGACCGTCACGGTCCTCTTCGTCGACATTGTCGGGTCGACCCGGTTGGTCGACCGGCTCGACCCGGAGGACGTCCGCGCCCTGCAACGGGCCTACTTCGGCACCGTCGCCCGGGTGCTGCGGCGGTGGAACGGCGCGGTGGAGAAGTACGTCGGCGACGCCGTGATGGCACTGTTCGGCGCGCGCCGCGCTGACGGCTGGGACGCGTACCGGGCGGTGCGGGCCGGGCTGGAGATCCAGCGGGCGCTGGACCGCCGGCCGCTGGCCTCGGCACCGGGTCTGCGGGTCCGGGTCGGCGTCGCCACCGGTGAGGCCGTGGTCGACATGGCCGTCGACCACGACGGCGGGCACGGCGTGGCCAGCGGTGCGGTCATCACCCTCGCCGCCCGGTTGCAGGAGCACGCCCCACCCGGCGGGGTGGCGCTCTGCCCGGCCACACATCGGGCCGTCGTCGGCCTGATCGCCCAGCGCCCGGTCCCGGCGGTGGCCGTCACCGGCAAGGCGCTGCCGGTCGGCGTCTGGCACGCCGTCGGCACCGAGCGTCCCCGACCGCCACGGCACGACATCCCGCTGCTCGGCCGGCGACGGGAGCTGGCCGTCGCCCGGGAGCACCTCGCGGCGGCGGTGCGCGGGCGTGGCGACCGCCGGGTGCTGCTGCTCGGTCCGCCCGGCAGCGGGCGCAGCCGCCTGTTGCGCGAACTCGCGCAGCGCACCCGCACGCTGGGCGGCGTCCCGGTGCGGTGGTGCTCGACGACCTGCCCGCCCTACCCGGAGGGGCCGCTGACGCCCGTCGCGGACCTGGTCCGCGGGCTGGCCCAGGCCGGCGGCGGCGACGGCCCCGAGACGGTACGCCGCCGGCTCGTCGCCGCCCTGACGGGTCTGGTTCCGGCCGACCTGCTGGCGTCCGCCCTGGACACGGTCGAGGACCTGCTCGGGGCGACGGTCACGCAGACCCGCACGGTGACGTACTGGCGGGAGGTGCTGCTGAGCCTGGCGCGGCGGCAACCGGTAGTGGTCGCCGTCGACGATCTCGATCGTGCCGCACCAGCGCTGCGCCGCCAGATGGCCGCGCTGGTGGAGCTGGCCGACCAGCGTGACCTTCCACTGGTGCTGGTGGCTACCGGCACCCAGGAGCCGAGGCTGGACGCCCCCGATTCAGGGATGGCCAAGGTGCGCCTGTCTCCGCTCGACACCATCACCACCGGCCGGCTCCTGCGCCGACTGCTGCGTCGAGCCGGCCGACCGGCCGGGCTGGCGGCCCGGCTGGTCCCCGTGGCCGGTGGCAACCCCGGGCGGGCCGTGGCCTACGTCCGTACGCCCGCCGGAGGCGACAGCAGGACCCTGCCCGTACCGGAGGGTGTCCGTCGGGTGGTCGAGGCCCGGCTGGATCGTCTCGACGCCGGTGCGCGGGCGGCCCTGACGGCTGCCGCGCTCGCGCCGGGCCGCACCGGGGCGGAGCTGGCCGATGTGCTCGACTGGCCGCGGACCCAGGCGGCGGCGGAGCTGGCCGCCCTGACCGGCGACGGCCTGCTGGTGCTCCGGCCGACCGGCGGGTACGACGTCGCCGATCCGGTCCTGCGGCAGGTCGCCGGCGCCCGGCTGCCCCGGGCGGTGCGCACCGTGCTCGCCCGGCGGATCGACCGGGTCACCTCGACGACCGGGACGAGCGCGAGCCGGGTGGGGCGGCGGGCCTGCCCCGCAGTCCCCCGGTCGGGGGCCTGGTCAGCGGCGCTCCAAGAAGGCCAGCACCCGATCTCAGGTCAGCCGGGCAGCGAGCGGGTCGTGGTCGGCAACGGTCGGGTCGGTGAAGAGGTGGCCCGCCCCTGGACAGCGGTGCACCTGATGGCCGGCGGCGCGCAGCCGGTCGGCGGCTGCCGGCACCGCCGGCCGCAGCCCGTACACGGAGTGGAGGAGCACGACGTGTCCCATCGGGACATCGTGCCCGACACCGCGGCCATCACGCAGCAGCGCGCACGGGATCCGTCCCGGGCGGCTAGTGGACCCGGGCCGGCGGGAGCGGCGGCACCAAACCCCGGGTCAGCGTCCCTTGCCGGCTGTTGGCGCCCGGTCGTGCTTCCCCTGTTCCGGTCCGCCAACGTCGGGGGAGGCTGCCGCGCGCAGGGTCCGGCTCTGTCCACGGAACTCCGCGACCACCTCCCCGTCCTCGCGGCTCACGGTGACGTCGTAGATGCCGCTGCGGCCGTACCGGGTGCGTTCGCTGGCCCGGGCGACCAGCACGTCCCCCTGCCGGGCCGGGCGGACGAAGGTGATGTTTGCTCCGGCGGCGACGGTGGCCGGACCGTGGCTGTTGCAGGCCAGCGCGAACGCGGTGTCGGCCAGGAGGAACACCAAACCGCCGTGCGCTATTCGGTGTCCGTTGACCATGCCGTCGGTGATCCGCATCCGGGCCACCGCGCTGCCGTCGGCGGCGCTGATCAGCTCGATGCCGAGCCGGTTCGAGGCCACGTCGGCGTCGAACATCTCGTGCGCGGCGGTGCGCTGGTGGTCCACCTTGCTTCCAATCCGTTCCGGCCGGGCACCTCGCCCTCGCCACGGGACATCATGGCATCGCCGGTCGGCGGGCGTTCGCGGAGGCTGACCACGGGCGCGCGGGTGCTGCGCAGATACGATCGGGCCGGACCGGGGGCTCCCGGTCCGGCCCGATCCCGACCTTGCCGGCGGCACCGGCACCATCTCGCTGCGTGCCCTGCGGCGTTTCCCCCGACGACGAGCTGCCGGAGTTGACCAGGCGGCTGCTCGCCCGGGCCGAGGAGCACCGGGCTGCCCGGCATGCCGCAGGTGCCGTACTGTCCTGGTCACAGTGGTGGCAGCAGGCCGGGCAGGAGCCGACGCTGGCTCCGTCCGTGCGGCAACGCCACGCCATCTACCCGTCCGGGCACAGCCCCGAATGGATGCCCCCGGCCTCCTGGCACCGCACCGCCCTCAGAGATGCGGGATTCACCGAGGTCGGCACCCTCTGGCGTGGCGCCGCCGACGCCGCCGTCGTCGCCGTCCACTGACCCGGTCCCCCGCCCTTCGCGATCATGCAGCTGTGGTCGTTGCTTGCTCCGCATTCGCCCCACTCGTCCGGCGCCACAACTGCATGATCGCCGGGGCTCGTGGGGCGAAAAGTGGGGGTAGGGTGCGGTGGTGGTGGCGTTCGAGCATCTTGCGGGGCGGGTCTGGCTCTGTCCGGGGGACCCCGATCCGGAGTTGGTGCGGGCCGGCGTTGCGGTGATCGCCGACGAGCGGGGCAGCGTGCTGGTGGACGCGGGGCAGAGCCCGTCGCATGCGCGGGAGATCTAGGCCGCGTTGCGCGCCGCCGGCCTACCGGCACCCCGCTGGCTGGTCTACACCCACCACCACTGGGACCACGTCTGGGGCGCCTGCGCCTGGCCGGACGTCGAGATCGTCGGACATGTCAGCGGCGCGAAACTGCTGCGCGCGGAGGCGACCCGGCCGTGGAGCGTCCGGCACCTACGCGAGGAGGTGCTGCGCAATCGCCGGCTCGGGCCGAGCTTCCGGGCCCGCGCGCTGGCCGTCGACTCCTGGGACGAGCTGCGGGTGCTGCCGCCCACCCGTGTCTTCACCGACGAGGTGGAGCTGCCCACCGGAGTGCTGGTACGCCACGTCGGCGGCCAGCACGCCCCGGACTCCGCAATCGTGGTGGTGCCCGACTCGGGGGTCATGCTGCTCGGTGACAGCTGGTATCCCCCACCGGCGCACCTGCGGACGCCGGCGGACGAGCCGGACCTCGCGCTGGTCGGGCGGCTGCTGCACGACGACATCCGCTGGTACGTCTCCAGCCACAGCCCGCCACTGACCCTCGACGAGGCCCGGGCGACGATCGGCCAGTGAGCGGGGCGGCCCGTTCGACTCAGCGGGCGCGACGCTCCGGATGGGCCCGGTTCCATGTGAGCCGGGTGGGAATCCCCCGTCGCGGCAAGCCGGCCGACGGCGACCCGGCCACCGGCCCGCTACGCGTCTGGCTGCGCCGAGCCCGCCCGCGCCGGCGCCC
>NZ_JBXUOW010000042.1:0-45559 GCF_057196645.1 Micromonospora sp. ATLC16 | reverse complement strand
GGCGCGCTTCGCGGCGGCCAGGGCGCCGCGCGCCTGGCGGAGCCGTTCGCGGGCCGATGGTGAGCTGATCACGGCGAGCACCTGGCCCCGCTTGACCCGCTGGCCCGGTTTCACCCGCAGGCGGGCCAGGGTGCCGTCGGCCGGGGCGGTCAGGGTGGCCGCCGCCCGCGCGACGACCGTGGCGGGAGCGTCGATCTCCTCCGTCACGGCGGCACGTGCCGCAGCGGCGAGCGTGATCGACGGTTCGTCGCCACCGCACGAGGCGGCGGTGGTGACGGTCAGGACGGTGACGGCGAGCAGGACGGTGAGCAAACGGAGCCGCGGGGCTGGCAGCCGCGGCGAGTCGGAGCGGCGCACGCGACACATGCTACGAGCCCTTGTCGATGTCGGCCCGGCCAGGGCCTCTGGTCAGCGCACCGCGCCGCGGATGTACGCGACACACTCCTTGTGCAGGTCAGACCAGGGGGCGTCGAAGATCTCCTCGGCGGTCTGCCGTGGAATCCGGCGGTCGTGCAGCACGACCTTGGCGAAGGCCAGCAGGCGTTCCTCACCGAACCGCTCAAGGAAGTAGCGGGCGGCGAGGTACGCGATGCCGTAGCTGCCGGTCACCGCCTTGTCCGTGGTGTCCCCGTCGGGAGCGATCGTGTCGAGCTTGCCGTCCCAGTCCCCCTTGACCAGCCGCCGGGTGTCGCTCAGTCCGGCGTACCGGGCCAAGGGCTGGCCGTCGACCGCCGCGAGTTCCGCCAGGCCCTCGACCAGCCACCAGGTGGACTCGTCCGAGTAGTCCCGTTTCTGGGGCAACGTGGCGGCGTGGGCCAGCTCGTGCCGGAGCACCTCGTCGAGGCCGGTCCCGTAGACGAAGCTGTCGGGCGCGAGTACCAGCTCGTAGTGCCCACCACCGACGTTCACCGCGTACCCGGCGCTCCACTCCGGATGGTCTCCGCCGTACCAGCGCCTCCACTCCTTCTGCCCGGCGTAGAAGATCCGGTACCGGTCGGGTTTCGTGCCGCCCACCACGTACTCGTCGGCTACCTTGGCCGCGGCTTCGGCCCGCCGTGACAGGCCCGGCAGGCGGTGCCGGTGCGCCGGAGGAACGGCCACGATCGTCCGCTTTCCCGTCTTGGTGACCAGCGCGCTGACCTCCCAGGGCAGGCTGCCGGGCTGCCCGTTGGCCCGGTCGCCGACGGTCGGTGCGGGCTTCGACCTACCGATCGCGAGCAGCCGGGGCTCGGCTCCGTCGCGCCACCGGGTCTCGACGATGAGTGGGCTGGGCCGGCAGTCCGGCGTCACGAAGCAGTACTGGAACTCGACCGCCAGCCGCCACTCTCCGATCTTGCCGGCCGTCATGGGCAGGCCGCTCGGGCGGGCCGCCCAGCGGGTCACCCGCAACGCCCGTAGCGCAGCGAACCGTTGGCGCAGGTCGTCCCGGGCGGCGGAGCCCGCGATCTTCAGGAAACCGGACCGGTCGCCACTGAGCAGCGCCGCGGACTGCTTGTCGAGCTGTGCGGTGATCCGTTCGGCGAGCTGCCGGGCAGCGACGGTGGTCGGGTTCTCCGTCGGCGAGGCGGCCGTGGCCGGCTCACCGACCTCCACGTCGGACAGCAGCACCGCCGGTATGCCGCCGCTCAGCGTCAGCAGGACGGCACCAAGCGCCGCCCACATTGGCCACCGCCGCCGAGGTCGACTCGCGGGCACCGGAACGTCGACGGGCGCCGGGATCTCGGCGGGCGTCGCCGTCATCGGCGGATGCGTCGTCTCGGACGCCGGCATCGATTGGTCGTCGCCCGCAGGGCCCCCGTGATCCACCGGCGAAGGGTACGGCTTCCGGCGGCGGCAGCGAAAGAGTGATCGACCGGAAGTCGCTGCCGTACGCCGGGTCAGCCCGCGCCGGGCTCCCCCGGGGCGGGCCAGGACGAGAACGCCACGCCCAGCGCGGCGATCATCTGGTCGAAGGAACGATCGAGTTCGCGAGGCAGCCCGAAGTCGCCGGCCGCTTCCAGGGACACGAAACCGTGCACGGCCGCCCGGAACATCCGGACCCCGTCCACCGCGGCGTCACCGTCGATGCCGTAACCCCGCAGGATGGCGTAGACGACGCCGACCGCCCGCTCCCCGGCAGCCAGGTGTGCCGGGTCGGCCGGATCCGGTACCCGTTGGGTGGCGGGATAGCGACCGGGGTGCCGCCGGGCGTACGAACGGTAGGCGGCGGCGACGGCCCGCAGTGCGTCTTCGCCGCTCCGGCCGGCGGCGGCGGTGGTCATCTCGTCGGCGATCTCGGCGGTCGCCAGCGCGGACAGTTGCTGCGCGAGCGCCTCGGCGCCCTTGATGTGCTTGTAGAGGCTGGGCAGCGCCACGCCGAGCCGGTTCGCCAGCGCGGCGAGGGTGAGCCGCTGATACCCGACCTCGTCGACGAGCCGGGCCGCCTCGCGCACCACGACCTGCGCGTTGAGCCCGGCCCTAGGCATGGTTGGCCGCCGCCAGGAAGCCGACCAGTTCGTTCGCCATCGCCTCTGGACGGTCGGCGTGCGGGTAGTGCCCGGCGTCGCTGAGCATCCGCGCCTCGGCGACCGGAAAGAGCCGCCGGGCGGCCCGCGCCTCGGCACCCGGATCGGGGAAGTCGGGGTCCTTCGTGCCCATCAGCACCAGCACCGGCTGACGCACCTGCGGGGCACGGGCGGTCCAGTGCGGCTGCACCGGGTGGATGACGCCCCGCACGGGCGCCATCCGGCCGGGGCGACGCAGCGCCGCCACCAGGTGCCGGCGGTACTCCGCGTCGTCGGCCGGACGGTGCACCGGGAAGAGCGTGCGGTGGAACAGGCCGAACAACCGTGGACTGCGCAGCACCACGGGTTGCGCGAGCCGCAGGAAGGGGTTGAGCTTCGGCTGGTTGACGAACGCGCCGACCAGCACGATGCCGTTGACCAGGTCCGGTGCGTCGGCGGCGGCGAAGACCACGGCCGCGCCGCTGGACGAGTTACCGACCAGGACGGCCGGACCACCACCGAGGTCGCGAACCACCGCGAGCAGGTCGCCACCCACCTCCGCCGGGGCGTACGACGGCCAGTCGGCGCTGGAGTCGCCGTGCCCGCGTACGTCGATCGAGGCGACCCGGTAGCCCGCCGCCACCAGCAGCGGAATCAGATGCCGGTAGGAGTGCCGGTTCTCTCCCATGCCGTGCGAGAGCACCACCAGCGGCCCCTGCCCGTGCACCTCGTATGCGATCCGACCGCCGGCACGCTCCACCAAGCTAGCTGTCATAACCAGAAGGCTAATGGCATTAGCCAACGGCGTCAAGGCTGCGCCGCGTACCGCCGACCGGGTCGATCGGCGGTACGGGCGGGGGTTACTTCGTGGAGGCGAGCGCGCGGGCGAAAAAGGCCAGGTTGGCGGGGCGCTCGGCGAGACGGCGCATCAGATAGCCGTACCAGTCGTCGCCGTAGGGCAGGTAGGTGCGCACCGTGTAGCCCTCGCCGACCAGGCGAGCCTGCTCCTCCGGCCGGATGCCGTAGAGCATCTGGAACTCGAAGCGGTCGGGGTCACGGTCGTACCACCGCGCCCGGTCCACACCGATGGCGATCAGACGCGGATCGTGGGTGGCCAGCATCGGGTAGCCGTCGCCGGACATCAGGATGTTGAGGCACCGGACGTACGACTTGTCGACCTCGCGGGCCGACTGGTAAGCCACCGACTCCGGCTCCCGGTACGCGCCCTTGCACAGCCGCACCCGCGACCCGGCCGACGCCAACTCGCGGCAGTCGGACTCGGTACGCCGCAGGTAGGCCTGCAGCACCGCCCCGGTCGACGGGTGGTCCTTACGGAGCTTGGTCAGGATGTCCAGGGTCGAGTCGGTGGTGGTGTGGTCCTCCATGTCGAGGGTGACCGCGGTGCCCGCCGCCTCGGCGGCGGCGCAGATCGCCCGGGCGTTGTCGTAGGCGAGTTGCTCGTCGAACGCCTGGCCGAGCGCGGAGAGCTTCACACTCACCTCCGCCGCGGGCGTCAGCTTCGCCTCGGCGAGCATTCGTAGCAGCGTGAGGTACTCGTCCCGGGTGGCGTTGGCCTGTTGACCGGTGACGGTGTCCTCGCCGAGATTGTCGAGGGTGACCGCGAGACCGTCGTCGACGAGTTCGCGGGTCGCGCGCAACGCGTCGGCGGTCTTGGCGCCGGCGACGAACCGGCGGACGACGTCCCGGGTGAACGGGGCCGTCGCGACGAGCCGCTCCACCCGGGATGACCGGGAGGCGGCAAGGATGACGGAACGGAGCATGAGCCGAGCGTAACGCCCACCCGACCGCCAGGTACGGTCCCCGTCCGCCCCGGGCCCGGGACGGACGGGATGGCTTTCATCGGTTACAACCATGTCGTGGAACAACGCCCTCGCCGCCGACTCCGATCGGCCACCGTACAGCTCGGTGCGATCACCGCCCTGGCGCTCGCCCTCTCCGGCTGCAACATGACCTCCGACGACGACGATGACGACTGCGCCCTCGGCCCGACCGGTGGCGGCGAGACGGTGGCCCTGGCCCTGCGGGTGCCGGCCCCCGCCGCCGAGACCAGCGTCGGCCGGGTCGCGCCCGAGCCGGTCGGCGCGGCCGTGCCCGACCGCGGCGGCTTCGGCACCCACCTCGCCGCCTGCGGCGGCTGAACGTGCGTCGCGAACCGACCACACCGCGCCCCGACTGGGACACCACCATCCGGGAGCAGGGCCTGGTCTACGTCGACACGGAGCTACCCAACGGTGGGGTGATGTCGTACTGGGACGAGACCGCCGCGTACGCCTTCGAGCTGGACGAAGTGCTGCGGCTGGAGGAGGCAACCGAGGAACTGCACCGGATGTCGGTGGCCGCCGCCGAACACGTGGTGGCGCGCAACCGTCACGCCGAGTTCGGCATCCCGGCGTGGGCGGCCGAGGCGGTCGCCCGCTCGCTGCGGGAGACGCCACCGACCCTCTACGGCCGTTTCGACCTCTGGTACGACGGCAGCTGGCCGCCGAAGCTGCTGGAGTACAACGCCGACACCCCGACCGCGCTGGTCGAGGCGAGCATCATCCAGTGGTATTGGCTGGAGCACACCCGCCCGGACCTGGACCAGTGGAACAGCCTGCACGAACGGCTCGTCGGCAGCTGGACGAAGATCGGCGCCGGGCTGCACGACCGGCGGGTGCACGTGGTGTGGTCGAACGAGGAGGAGACCGGCGAGGACCACATGACCGCCGGCTACCTGGCCGAGACCGCCCGCCAGGCGGGGCTGGACGTCGAGCTGCTGCCGATTCAGGATCTCGGCTGGGACGGCCGACGCTTCATCGACACCGACGACCGTCCGGTCACCACCTGCTTCAAGCTCTACCCGTGGGAGTGGATGCTCGCCGAACCGTACGGTCCACTGGCGTTGACGCCGGGCACCCCGACCACCTGGATCGAACCGGCCTGGAAGCTGCTGTTGTCGAACAAGGCGTTGCTGGCCGTGTTGTGGGAGTTGTACCCGGGGCACGAGTTGCTGCTGCCGGCGTACCTGGACTCGCCGCGCGGGATGCGCGAGTACGTGGCCAAGCCGCTGCTCGGTCGGGAGGGGGCCGCGGTGCGGATCGTCACCCCCGGCGAGGAGATCAGCAATCCGGGTGAATACGGCGACGAGGGCTTCTGCTACCAGGAGTTCCGGGCGTTGCCCGAGTTCGCCGGGAGCCACCTGGTGCTGGGCAGTTGGATCGTCGACGGGGAGTCGGCGGGTGCCGGGCTGCGGGAGAGCGCAAGTCTGATCACCGACGGCTACGCGCGGTTCCTGCCGCACTACATCGATGCGCCACGCCCGGAGTGAGTCGTCTACCGTGGGAGCGTGAACTTCGACGCGTACGCCCGCACCGGGGTTGACCTCGTCAACGCGCGCCTGGACGATCTCGACGATCTGCGGGCCATCTTCTGCGACGACCAGGAGTGGATGCGCGACGAGGCCGCGGAGCGGGACCTGCCGGCCTTCCGGCGCGCGCAGAAGCGATTGCGTGACGTCTTCGAGTACGGCACCTCGGGGCGGGACGTCGAGGCGGTGAGCGAACTGAACTCCCTGCTGGAGGCGTTCCCGGTGCAGCCGCGCATCTCGGGGCACGACTCCAGCGACTGGCACGTGCATGTGACCAGCCGGGGCGCCTCGGTCAGTTCGGAGTATCTGGCCGGCGCGGTCTGGGGTCTGTCGGTGTGGCTTTGCGAGTACGGCAGCGCCCGATTCGGCGTCTGCGCCGACGACCGCTGCGGCAACGTCTACCTGGACACCTCGTCAAACTGCTGCCGGCGGTTCTGCTCGGAGCGCTGCGCCACCCGCTCACACGTGGCCGCACACCGGGCCCGCAAGCGGGCCGCCGTGCCCAACCAGCCGGATCCGCTGACACCGGTCTCCTGATCGGCCAACGGTCACGACGGTCAGGCGTCGACCGGGGACGGCGTGCTGAGGTGCTGACGGGCGAACGCCAGCGCCTCGCGTAGATCCGCCTCGCGGACCTGTCGGCTCTTCGCGCCCCGGGTGGTCACCTCCACCGCCACCGAGCCGGTGAAGCCCCGCCCGGCCAGCGAACGCAGCAGCTCGGCGCAGGGCTGGTTGCCGCGTCCCGGCACCAGATGCTCGTCGCGGCCCTCGCCGGTGCCGTCACCGAGGTGCACGTGCGCCAGACCGTCGCCCATCCGGTCGGCCATCGCCAACGCGTCGGTGTGCGAGGCCGCGCAGTGCGACAGGTCGAGCGTGTACGAGGCGTAACCGGCCTCGGTGGGATCCCAACCGGGCACGTACGGGACGAACTGGCGGCCGGCCATCCGTACCGGGTACATGTTCTCCACCGCGAACCGCAGGCCACCGAACTCGCCGGCCACCCGGTCGAGCCCCTCGGCGAAGCCTCGCGCGTACTCCCGCTGCCAGGTGAACGGCGGGTGCACCACGACGGTCGGCGCCTCCAGCGTCTCGGCCAGCACCGCTGCCCGCCGCAGCCGCTCCCACGGGTCGGGGCTCCACACCCGCTGCGTGACCAGCAGGCACGGAGCGTGCACGGAAAGCACCGGCACCCCGTAGTGATCGGAAAGTCCGCGCAGCGCGCCCGCGTCCTGGCTGACCGCGTCGGTCCACACCATCACCTCAAGGCCGTCGTAGCCGTGCGTCGCGGCCAGCTGAAACGCCGCCGCGGTCCGCTCAGGGAAGACCGAGGAACTGGACAGGAGCACCGGGACACGGGAAGTCACACCACCGAGGGTAGCCGCCGTGCGGTTCGAACACCCTGACGAGAGTTCGTGAACCGGGCAGCGAGGACGACGGGGATCACACCGGAGCGAGTCGATCCATCCGGCTGAGGATCACGCCCTCCCGCAGTGCCCACGGACACACGTCCACGGAGTCCACGCCGAGTCGACGCATCACCGACTCGGCGACCACGGCGCCGGCCAGCAGTTGGTGGGCGCGCCCGGCGCTGACCCCCTCCAACCCGACCAGTTGGACGGGTGGGATGTGCCGGATGAAGCCGAGCACCTGCCGCAGGCCGGACCGGGTGAGTCGACGTCGGGCCCAGAGCCCGGCCCCGCTGGGTGCCGCACCGGCCAGTCGGGCCAGCGTACGAAAGGTCTTGGAGGTGGCCACCGGCCGTTCCCAACCCACCTCGGTCATCCGCTCGACCACCGGATCGAGGTGGGCGTCGACGTACTGCCGCAGCCCCTCCACCGTCTCCGGTGCGGGCGGGACGGTGCTCTCCGGATCCACCCCGAGCCGGTCCCGGGTCAGCCGACCGGCTCCCAGGGGCAGCGACACCGCGACGTCCGGGTTCTCGTCGATACCGGCCGCGATCTCCAGCGAGCCGCCACCGATGTCCAGCACCAGCAGCCGCCCGGCGGACCAGCCGAACCACCGGCGGACCGCGAGGAAGGTCATCCGCGCCTCGTCGGCGCCGGAGAGCACTTCCAGCCGTACACCGGTGGAGTTCCGTACCCGGGTCAGGACGTCGGCCGCGTTGGTGGCGTCACGCACCGCGGAGGTGGCGAAGGCGATCAGGTCGTCGACCTCCAGACCGGCGGCCGACGCACGCGCCGCCTCCACCGCCTTGACCAGGGCGTCCGCGCCGGCCTCGCGGAGCGCGCCGTCCGGTCCGATCTGCTCGGCGAGGCGCAGGACAGCCTTCTCCGAATGCGCCGGCCACGGGTGTGCGCCGCGGTGGGCGTCGACCACCAGCAGGTGCACCGTGTTGGAACCGACGTCGAGGACACCCAGTCGCATGGGGAAACCCTAGGCCCATCCGGTTCGCGCCACTCGGCGACCTACCCGCCACACCACGCGTACGCTGGCCGGGTGACAGGGCAGATCGAACTCCGCGTGCTGGTGGACGACCCGGCCGACCCGCGCAGCCGGGAGGTGCCCCTCGACTTCCCCCGGGAGTGGGTCGAGTTCGTCGACCCGGCGGACGAGCAGCATCTGATCCGGGCCGACCTCACCTGGTTGCTGTCCCGGTGGACGTGCATCTTCGGCCGGGGCTGCCACGGCATCATCGCCGGCCGGTCGGCCGACGGCTGCTGCTCGCACGGCGCGTTCTTCACCGACTCCGACGACGAGTCGCGGGTACGGGCCGCGGTGAAGCGACTGACCCCGCAGACCTGGCAGCACTATCGGCGCGGGTTCAAGAACTGGACCGAGAACGACACCGTCGACGGGAAGAACCCGGCCCGGCGGACCGCCACCCAGGACGCCGACGGGCCCTGCGTCTTCCTCAACGACGCGGACTTCCCGGGCGGGGGCGGCTGCGCGCTGCATGCCCAGGCGCTGCGCGACGGGGCACATCCGCTGGAGTACAAGCCGGACGTGTGCTGGCAGCTGCCGATCCGCCGTGATCAGGAGTGGGTGAAGCGGCCGGACAACACCAAGGTGCTGGTGTCCACGCTGGCCGAGTTCGACCGGCGCGGGTGGGGCGCAGGCGGGCACGACCTCGACTGGTGGTGCACCTCGTCCACCGACGCGCACGTCGGTGCCGACCCGATGTACCTGTCGTACGCCCCGGAGTTGACCGCGCTCATCGGCGAGCCGGCGTACGCCAGGCTGGCCGAGCTGTGCGCGGCACGGACCCGGCAGGGCCTCGTCGCCCCGCACCCGGCCGACGGTGTCTGACGCGGAGCCCGCGTGCCGGTCACTGACCGGGCACGTCAGAGTAAGTCATCCGTCACGCTGGGTAGGCCGATGCGCCATTACCCAACGCGACCACGCCAAGCCAGTGACAGATCGTCACCAGCGATGGCAGTCACGAGCCGGTGCGGCTCGGCCCGATCAGGGTTCGAACTTGTAGCCGAGACCGCGCACCGTGACGATGTGGCGCGGAGTGGACGGCTCCGGCTCGATCTTGGAGCGCAGCCGCTTGACGTGCACGTCGAGCGTCTTCGTGTCGCCGACGTAGTCGGCGCCCCAGACGCGGTCGATCAACTGCCCCCGGGTGAGCACCCGACCCGCGTTGCGCAGCAGCAACTCGAGCAACTCGAACTCCTTGAGCGGCAGCTGCACCGCGCCGCCGTCCACGGTCACCACGTGCCGCTCGATGTCCATCCGGACCGGACCGGCGGCGAGCGTCGGCGCGCCCGACTCGGGTGCCTCCGGGCTCTGCCGGCGCAGCACCGCGCGGATCCGGGCGACCAGTTCCCGGGGGGAGTACGGCTTGGTCACGTAGTCGTCGGCCCCGATCTCCAGGCCGACCACCTTGTCGATCTCACTGTCCCGAGCGGTGACCATGATGATCGGCACGTGCGAGCGCTGGCGCAGCTGCCGGCAGACCTCGGTACCGGACATCTCCGGCAACATCAGGTCGAGCAGGACGATGTCGGCACCGGTCCGGTCGAACTCGGTGAGAGCCGAGGTTCCCGTGGCGGCCACGGAGACCTCGAACCCCTCCTTGCGGAGCATGTACGACAGCGCGTCCGAGAACGACTCCTCGTCCTCGACCACCAGAACGCGACTCAACGGCGTTTCCTTTCATCGGTCGGACCGGACGGCGCCCGGCCAGATCCAGGTGCGGTTCAGACCTGCCGGAGCTCGGCCGGCCCGGCCTCGATCCCAGCAGGCGGCAGTGTCGCCAGCAGGTCGTCCGGCGGGCGGGCGGGCAGCCGGAGGGTGAACGTCGACCCACCACCAAGAGTGCTCGCCACCTCCACCCGGCCGCCATGGTTGCTCGCGATGTGCTTGACGATCGCCAGCCCGAGGCCGGTGCCGCCGGTTGCCCGCGAGCGCGCCTGATCGGCCCGGTAGAACCGCTCGAAGATGCGGTCGACGTCGGTGGGGGCGATGCCGATGCCCTGGTCGGTGACCGCGATCTCCACCTGCTCTCCGGCGGCCCGGGCGGCGATGCGTACCGTCGTGTCCTCGCCGGAGTAGTTGAGGGCGTTCTCCACCAGATTCGCCACCGCGGTGGCGAGTTGGTTGTCGCTGCCGTACACGGTCAGGCCCCGCTCCGCTTCGACGGTCACCTCGATCCGGCGGGCGGCGGCGGCGGTCCGGGTGCGATCGATCACCTCGGAGATCACCCATTCCACCTCGACCGGCTCGGGAGCCGGCTGCGGTTCGGCGCCCTGGAGTCGGGTCAACTCCAGCAGTTCCTGCACCAGCCGACCCAACCGGGTCGACTCGTGCTGGATGCGTTCGGCGAACCGCCGGGCGGCGACCAGGTCCTCGGAGAGATCCGGGCGCCCCTCGTCGGCCGGCTCGGTGGCGTCCAGCAGTGCCTCGGCGAGCAGCTGCAACGCGCCGATCGGGGTCTTCAGCTCGTGACTGACGTTGGCCACGAAGTCTCGGCGCACCCGGGCCAACCGGTGCGACTCGGTCACGTCGGCCGCCTCCACCGCGATGTAGCCGTTGCCCAGCCCCATCGCTCGCAGGTGCACACCGAGCGGGTTCTCCCCGGCGTTGTCGCGGCCTCGGGGCAGGTCGAGCTCGATCTCGCGCCGCACGCCGGTGCGCCGGACCTGCCCCGCCAGGGTACGAATCAGCGGATGCGCCATGATCGAGCCCGGCCGCCCACCGGTCCGCAGCAGTCCCATCGCCCGCGCCGCCGGATTGACAAGTACGGGCACATCGTCCGCGTCGAGCACCACGACCCCCGCCCGCAGCGAATCGATCGCGCGGCGGCCGAGCCCGACCTGCACTTCGTCAACGATCGCGAGCCTCCCCTTGCCGAACCGGGACAACCACAGGCCGGCGACGACCCCGATCACCAGGGCCGCAGCCACACCCACCGTCACCGCCCACATCACTCAGCGATCGTATGGTCATTGTTAACCTGGCTATCGCTCAGAACAGGACGAAGCACTCTCACTTCCGGGAAAGTTCACTCGCGCGTCCGGCGTAGTTCATCAGCGTTCACCCCCGATCCGCCCGGGAGTCATAACTTAGCGGCGTACCAGCGCAAATGCCGCCGGCGGGCTCGCCGGCACCGACGGACAGGACGTGACAATGCGCGACGAGTTCCGGGCCGAACTTGAGGCCGTCAGCCAACTGCTTGTCGAGATGGCCGAGGGAGTTCGGGCGGCACTGCGGCAGGCGACCCGGGCCCTGCTCACCGCCGACCGCCGGGCTGCCGAGTCCGTGATCGAGCGAGACGCGGAGATCGACGGGCTGTACCGCCAGGTGGAGGAGCGCGTCTGTGACGTGCTGGCCCGCCAGGCACCGGTCGCCTCCGACCTACGCGCCATGATCACTGCGCTGCACGTGGCCGCCGATCTGGAGCGGATGGGCGACCTGGCCGACCACGTGGCCAAGACCGCGCGGCGGCGACACCCGTCGCCGGCCGTTCCGGCGGAACTGCGCCCGGTCTTCACGGACATGGCGGGCATCGCCGACCGGATGGCCGGGAAGATCGCCTCGGTGCTGGCCCACCCTGACGCCGATCTCGCCGCGGAGTTGGACCGCGACGACGACGCCATGGACGAGCTGCACAAGGGGTTGTTCGAAGTGCTGCTCGGCGCGGACTGGCCGTACGGGGTGGAGACCGCTATCGACGCCACTCTGCTCGGTCGCTTCTACGAGCGCTTCGCCGACCACGCGGTCAACAGCGCCGAACACGTGGTCTACCTGATCACCGGCGAACCGGTCACCTCCCCCTGAGCGCGGCGGGGGGCCCCGGCCAGCGCCGGGGCCCTCGGTCCGTCTCGACGTCCTCGGTCGGCTCAGCGGCCCTGGTTGGCGACGGCGGCGGCGGCCTCCTTGGCGGCCTCCGGGTCGAGGTAGGTGCCGCCCAACGTCTGCGGACGCAGCAGCGGGTCCAGGTCGTAGCGCAGCGGAATTCCGGTGGGGATGTTGAGCTTCGCGATGGCCTCGTCACCGATCTGGTCCAGGTGCTTGACCAGCGCCCGCAACGAGTTGCCGTGCGCGGCCACCAGCACCGTACGGCCGGCCAGGATGTCCGGCACGATCGAGTCGTACCAGTACGGCAGCATCCGCTCGACGACGTCCTTCAGGCACTCGGTACGCGGCATCAGCTCGGTCGGCAGCAGCGCGTAGCGCGGATCACCAACCTGCGACCACTCGTCGTCGTCCTCGATCGGCGGCGGCGGGGTGTCGTACGACCGGCGCCAGAGCATGAACTGCTCCTCGCCGTACTCATCCAGGGTCTGCTTCTTGTTCTTGCCCTGCAACGCCCCGTAGTGGCGCTCGTTCAGCCGCCACGACCGACGCACCGCGATCCAGTGCCGGTCGGCAGCGTTCAGCGCCAACTCGGCGGTCCGGATGGCGCGGCGCATCACGCTGGTGTGCACCACGTCCGGCAACAGGCCGTGCTCGCGCAGCAGCTCGCCGCCGCGGCGCGCCTCGTCCTCGCCCTTCGCGGTCAGGTCGACGTCGACCCAGCCGGTGAAGAGGTTCTTGGCGTTCCAGTCGCTCTCGCCGTGCCGCAGCAGGACCAGCGTCCCGACGGTGGGCCCCTCGCTAGCTGTCATGCCGATCATCCTGCCGCAACCCGCAATGACCCGCGCGAGGAGGGTGGTGACGACCACCACGTGGAAATGCGGGTGACCTTGATTCCGGCACGCCACTAGGTTGGCAAGGATCAATTAGATCACCATGCATTACGAAACGGGGGCGCGGGCGTGCGCGCGATGCGGGGTTGGTTCCGGGACACCACAGGCGGGCTACCGAGGACCTTCTGGTACCTCTGGACGGGCACGCTGATCAATCGACTCGGCTCGTTCGTCCTGGTCTTCCTCGCCATCTACCTGACCCAGGAACGCGGCTTCTCCGCCGCGCAGGCCGGGCTGGTGCTCGGCGCGTGGGGCGTCGGCGGTGCGGTCGGCACCACCGCCGGCGGCACCCTGACCGACCGATGGGGTCGCCGACCGACCCTGCTCACCGCCCACCTCGGCGCCGCGACCATGATGCTCGCCCTGGGCTTCGCCCGCGACCTGTGGACCGTCGCGGCGGGCGCGTTGCTGCTCGGTCTCTTCGCCGAGGCGGCTCGCCCCGCGTTCGGCGCCATGATGATCGACGTGGTGCCGGAGCGGGACCGGCTGCGTGCCTTCTCGCTCAACTACTGGGCGATCAACCTCGGTTTCGCCTGCGCCGCCGTGCTCGCCGGGTTCGCCGCGCAGGCCGGCTACCTGCTGCTCTTCGTGGTCAATGCGACCACCACGGTGGCCACCGCGCTGATCATCTTCTTGAAGGTCGGGGAAACCCGGACGGTCACCGTCGGCATGCCGCGCGGCGGCGTCTCGGCCGGCGCCCTGCGGAGCATCCTGACCGACCGGGTCTTCCTCGGCTTCGTCGCGCTGAACCTCCTCGGGGCGCTGGTCTTCCTTCAGCACATCTCGATGCTGCCGATCGCGATGGCCGACTCCGGCCTGAGCCCCGCCACGTACGGATCGGTGATCGCGCTCAACGGCGTGCTGATCGTGGCAGGCCAGCTCTTCGTGCCCCGGCTGATCAAGGGGCGCAACCGCTCACACGTGCTCGCCCTGGCCGCGGTGGTGATGGGCGTGGGCTTCGGGCTGACCGCGTTCGCCGAGGTCGCCTGGTTCTACGGGCTGACGGTGCTGATCTGGACCCTCGGCGAGATGCTCAACTCGCCGTCCAACGCCACCCTCATCGCCGAACTCTCTCCCGCCGAGCTGCGTGGTCGCTACCAGGGCGTCTTCTCGCTCTCCTGGCAGCTGGCCGGAGCGGCGGCGCCGATCCTCGGCGGCCTGGTGCGGGAGCAGGCCGGCAACGCGGCCCTCTGGGCCGGCTGTGCAGCGATCGGCCTGGTCATGGCGGTGGGCCACCTGCTCTCCGGACCCGCGCGGGAACGGCGTGCCCTCGTGTTGCGTACCGCCGGCGCCGCACCGGTGGTGACGGTGCAGTCGACCGCACCGCAGCCCGCCGCACCGCAGGCGGCCGAGCCGGTGGCCACCTCCCGGGGGTGAACCCCGCCACCCCGAGTCTCTCCCGCCGACCGGCCCGGGCAATATCTGTTAGGTGTCCGAACAGATTGGAAAGGTCGCGGTGCCGGCCGAGCAGCAGCCCGAGCCGCCACCGACCGGGGCACTTCGTCGCTGGCTGACCGACACCGCGGGTGGCCTGCCCGCGACCTTCTGGTACCTCTGGGCCGGCCTGCTGATCAACCGGGCCGGCGCCTTCGCGATGCTCTTCCTGTCGCTCTACCTGACCGCCGCCCGGGGTGCCAGCGAGGCGCTGGCCGGAGTGGTGGTTGGTGGGTTCGGCGCGGGTGGTGCGGTCGGAGTCCTGCTCGGTGGGGTGCTGGCCGACCGGTGGGGTCGACGCTCGACCCTGGTGGCAGCTCACCTGGCCACCGCCGCCCTGATGGTCGCGCTGGCTCTCAGCCATCACCTGGGCGTGATCGCGACGCTCGCCCTGCTGGTCGGGGTGACGCACTCGATGCCGAGCCCGGCCTTCGTCGCCGCGATCGTCGACGTGGTACCGGAGCATCGTCGGTCCCGCGCCTTCAACCTGCAGTTCTGGGCGTTCAACCTCGGCATGGCCGTCGCGTCGCTGCTGGCCGGGCTGCTGGCCGAGGCGAGCTACGTGGCCCTCTTCCTGGTCGACGCGGTCGCCACGGTGGCGACCGCCGCGCTGATCGCCTGGAAGGTTCCGGAGACGCTGGCCTGCCAACAGATGCGGGCGAGTCCGGCCGCTGGCGCCCGGCACCCGCGTCGCCCCGGACTGCACACCGCGTTGACCGATCGACACTTCCTGATCTTCGTCGGGCTGACCTTCGTACTCGCCGTCATGACCATGCAGGCGTCGACGATCATGCCGTTGGCCATGCGTGCCGACGGGTTGGGGCCGTCGTCGTACGGCGCGGTGGTGGCCATCGGCGGCGTCCTGATCGTGCTCGGGCAGTTACTCGTACCCCGGCTCATCGACCGCCACCGGAAGGCCCACGTGCTGGCCCTGTCGACGGCGCTGCTCGCCGTCGGCTTCAGCGCACTCGCCGTCTCCGACGACCTCGTGTTCTACCTGGGCGCCTGCCTGATCTGGACGGCCGGCTCGATGTTGGCCGCGCCACCCAACGCACAGATCAACGCGGACCTGGCCCCACCGGCGCTGCGGGCCCGCTACCAGTCGGTGTTCTACCTGGCCTTCCCGGCGGCGTCGTTCCTCGCGCCGACGCTCGGCGGCTTCAGCCTGCAACGGTGGGGCGACGGGCACTGGCTGCTGGTCGGCGCGCTGGGTCTGCTGGCCGCCGGTGCGCACCTGCTCGCCGGGCCAGCACGGGAGCGACACGTGGCCACCCTCCGGCATCAGGGCGAACGGGCCGAGCCGTCGCTGGCCGGGCGTTCCTGAGCGCACGAGTAATGCCCGGCACGAAATCGTGCCGGGCATTTCACGTCGTACGACCGGCGGCGGCGGGCGGCACTCACCCCCGTAAGCGACGCCCGCTCGCGCCGCCGGTCCAAACAGGTGGGCCACCGTCCCCCAACGGTGTCGGTCCACCTGTCCCCCGCGTCTCACCCGGCTGCACAGATCTGATCGATCCGCCGCTCCCCCGAACGGTACCGAGCATGACGCGGTGCAATAAAGTTAGTGCGGCCCGACCTCGCGATTCAACCTGAGCAGCTGTCTCGCCCGTCACAGCGCGATCCCTTCGAGACGGCGCTTAGGCCCTCGGTCAAGGCCAACTGCGGGTACCCGAGCACTATTCCCGCAAACCTCAGCCGTCCTCCCGATCGGGTGATTCGGTCCGGAAAAAGTTGCTCTGCCGGCCGTCCCGCATCTGCTCCTGATAGATCAGGTTCAGCCGACGCAGGTCAAAGGTGTGAAACCACTGGTCCCAGGTGATCTCGCGGATCCGACTGCTCTCCCGGTAACCCGGCATGTTGAACGTCAGCACCCCGGCCCGACCCGCACGCTCGGTACCGCTGATCGTCGCCGGCTTGGCGCCCCGCTCCCGCGCCCACCGTCGAATGACGTCATGGTTGGTGGTGACCAGACTGCGGCCGGGGCGCTCCGGCCGATCCTGGAGCGAGGAGATCAGCTGCGACGATCGGACCGACCGCGACGTCGACCGACCGGTCCGAGCCGCGCCGCCACGGGCCGGTCGCGCCTCGGCCGGACGGCGGGTGGGTGCCGCCTTACCGGCGCGGGTGGCCGTCGTGCCGCTCGTGGCCGATTTGCGCGTCCGGCCGGAAGCCGCCTGTTTCGTGCCGGACGCCTTCGTGGCGCCGGCCCGTCCGGCCGGACCGCTGCTGCGACGCCCGGCGCCACTGGATCGCAGCGTCTTCGCCAGTGTCTTCACCAGCTCCGGCTTACGCAGGGCCGAGATGCCGGAGACCCCGTGTCGCCGCAGCTGCCCCCGAATGTCGTCCACCCGCATGCGGGAGATCTCCGACTCGGAGATCCGTGGCGTATTCGGGGACTGGTTGCCACCCTGCCGCCTGGTCCTGGTCGCGGTCCCGCCGCGACCCGAGCTGCTTCGCTGAGCCATGGATGCTCACGCTCCTCGCCACTCGCCGTCTCGGCGCGGCGGGTCCCAACGCCGCACCGCGCGCCGCGGCTTACCCGTCAGGAGCGGTCCGAACCTCCGGCTGCCGTCAAGAGGCGTCCGAGTCCCCGGCGGCGGTCGGCGGAGCCGACCGGGTGACCTCCGAGGGATCGAACATATGTGCGAAGGCGGCCAGGTTGGCGGTCGACTCACCACGCTTCACCCGCCACTCCCACTCACGGCGGATCGAGCTGCCGAAGCCGATCTCCAGCATCGTGTCGAAGGACTCGTCGGCGTAGGTCAGTACCGCGCCGAGCAGCCGGTCCAACTCGTCGGCATCCACAGCGTCCGGATTGACTCGACCGGTGAGGTAGACGTCGCCGACCGCGTCGATGGAGAACGACACGGCGTACATCTTGGCGTTGCGCTGCAACAACCAGGCCCACAGCTCCTCGCGCCGCTCGTCCGGCTGACGCATCACGAACGCCTCGATCCGCAGCGCGTGCTCACCGACGATCAGGTTGCAGATCGTCTTGAGCTTGCGCGTACCGGGCAGGGTCACCGCGTACGACCCCGGGCCGGTGGACTCGCAGGCGATTTCCCGCTCCGCGCAGACGGACTCGACAAGTGCACCGAGGTCGCTCATCCGGACAACTCTACGGCGATCATCACCGCGTCGCCCGGCTGCCGGGCAGTCACGGTGCAGGTCCGCACCGCCGGGCGACTTCGGTGCGGCGCCGGGTGGGGCGACGCCGCGCCTCCCCGTGGGGACCGGGCCGGAGCGCCTGGCCCGGTCCCACGGTCAGCAGCAGGAGGCGGTGAGTGCGGCGGTCAGGCCGGCCCGGTGGTCGGCGATCGCCTTACCGTAGACGCTGAGCAGGCCGGCGGCCGTGCGATGCCAGGAGAAGGCCCGGGCATGCTGGGCGGCACCGACGGACATTTCCGCCCGTCGGGCCCGGTCGGGCAACAGGCGGGCCAGCGTACCCGCCCAGTCCGCCGGGTCGTGTCCGTCCACCAGCACCCCGCTGACCTGGTCACGCACCGCGGTGACCAGTCCGCCGACGGCGGCGGCCACCACGGGCGTACCGCAGGCCTGGGCCTCCAGCGCGACCAGGCCGAAGGATTCGTTGTACGACGGCACCGCGACCAGGTCGGCCGCCTGGTAGAGGAGGGGCAGTTCCGCTCCGGTGCGCGGCGGCAGGAAGTGCACCCGGTCGGTGACGCCGAGTGAGGCGGCCAGCTCGATAAGCGCGGTGGGCCGGTCCAGCCCGGTGCCGCTGGGGCCGCCGCAGATCACCACCGCCACCTCGCGGGCCAGATCGGGATCCCGCGCACGGAGGGCGGCGATCGCGCGGATGAGGACGTCGGGTGCTTTCAGCGGCTGGATCCGCCCGACGAAGGCGACCAGATGACCACGGGTCGGCAGGCCGAGCCGAACCCGTGCGGCCGTGGTCGCCACGTCCCGGTCGCCGACGGCGGGACGGAACCGCTCCAGATCCACCCCAGGCTCGACCACCGTGACCCGGGTTGGGTCGGCGTCGTACCGGCCGATCAGATCCCGCGCCTCGACCCGGGTGTTCGCCACCAACCGGTCCGCCTCCGCGACCACCTGTTCCTCACCGATGACCCGGGCCTTCGGCTCCGGCCGGTCACCGGTGGCGAGCTGCGCGTTCTTCACCTTGGCGAGGGTGTGCGCGGTGTGCACCAGCGGTACCCCCCAACGGTCCTTGGCCAGCCAGCCGACCTGCCCGGAGAGCCAGTAGTGGGAGTGGATGAGGTCGTAGTGGCCCGGCGGGCGGGCCGCCTCGGCGCGCAGTACACCCGCGGTGAACGCGCAGAGCTGGCCGGGCAGTTCCTCCTTGGTCAGGCCCTCCAGCGGGCCGGCCATCACGTGCCGAACGTGCACCCCGGGGGCCACCTCCACCACCGGCGGCAGGTCGCCCGAGGTGGCCCGGGTGAAGATCTCGACCTCGACGTTGGCCTCGGCCAGTCGCCGGGAGACCTCCAGGATGTAGACGTTCATGCCGCCCGCGTCCCCGGTGCCCGGCTGGTGCAACGGTGAGGTGTGTACCGACAAGGTCGCGATCCGCCGGGGTCGCGGCCACGGCAGGGCACCTCGCTGACGACCGACACCGGTGTGCTCTTCCGCCACGTCCGCTCCCTTTGCCACGGTTGATGCCGTCCCCGCACGACCGGCGCTCCTGCGTCAACACTCCACGCCGAATGCCATCTTCCCGATCGGCGACGGGTAATACGTCAGGCAGGCCTTCGGGCGTGACCGACCTCATGGCGACCGTGCCGCCCGCCGCCGTCCGGTGGCAGGGGGTGAGAATGGCCGGATGAGTCGTGTCGCGATCGTCACCGGAGCATCCAGCGGGATCGGCGCCGCCACCGCGCGGCGGCTCGCCAGCGAGGATTTCCACGTGCTCGCCGCGGCACGGCGTACCGACCGGCTGGTCGAACTGGTCGCGGAGATCACCGCAGCCGGTGGTTCCGCCACCGCGGTGAGCTGTGACGTCACCTCCGACGAGTCGGTGGCCGACCTCGCCCGGGCCGCGCAGCAGGCCGGCGGGCCGGTGACCCTCCTGGTGAACAACGCGGGCGGAGCACGTGGGCTGGATCCGGTGGAGTCCGGCGCGATCGGTGACTGGCAGTGGATGTACGACGTGAACGTGCTCGGCACGCTGCGGGTCACCCAGGCGCTGTTGCCAGCGCTGCAGGGTTCGGGTTGCGGCACCATCGTCGTCGTCTCGTCGACCGCCGGCTTCACCGTCTACGAGGGTGGCGGCGGCTACACCGCGGCGAAGCACGCGCAGACCGCGATCGCGGGCACGTTACGGCTGGAGTTGTGCGGGCGCCCGGTGCGGGTGATCGAGATCGACCCGGGCATGGTGAAGACCGACGAGTTCTCGTTGACCCGCTTCGGCGGGGACGTCGAGCGGGCGGAGGCGGTCTATGCCGGTGTCGCCGAGCCGCTGCTCGCCGAGGACGTCGCCGACTGTATAGCCTGGTGCGCCACCAGACCGCAGCACGTGAACGTGGACCGTCTCGTGGTCCGGCCGCTGGCCCAGGCCGCCCAGCACAAGGTGCACCGGACGGGCTGACGGTGGTGCCGGCGTCCCGGCCGCTCGGCGCGGCGACCCGGGGGACCACGCATCCCAACCGGCTCCGCCGGGTCGACAACTGGATCGTGGATACCTGTGCCGATCCGCTGCGCGCCGCACCGGACCCGCTGGTGGTGGACCTCGGCTACGGCGCGACCCCGGTGACCGCGGTGGAGCTGCGGGCCCGGCTCGCCGCCCGGGTCCGCGCGGACGTGCGGGTGGTCGGGCTGGAGATCGATCCGGTACGCGTCGCCGATGCGCAGCCCGCCGCCGATCCACCCGGGCTCAGCTTCGCCCGTGGCGGCTTCGAGCTGGCCGGTCTGCGTCCCACTCTGGTCCGCGCGTTCAACCTGCTGCGCCAGTACGACGAGGGCGAGGTGGCCGACGCGTGGGCCACGATGTGCGCCGGGCTCGCGTCGGGCGGGCTGCTGGTGGAGGGGACCTGTGACGAGCTGGGACGCCTCGGCGGGTGGGTGCTGCTCGATGCCGCCGGACCGCGCTCGCTGACCCTGGCCGCCCGGCTGACGACGCTGGGCAGTCCGGCCGAGTTGGCAGAGCGGCTGCCGAAGGCGCTGATCCACCGCAACGTACCGGGCGAGCGGATCCACGACCTGATCCGGGCCCTGGACGACGCCTGGCGTGCCGCCGCCGGCTACGCCCCCTTTGGTCCCCGCCAACGTTGGTTGCACACCGTGTCGGCCGTCCGCGCCCAGGGCTGGCCCGTCCTCGACCGCCCCCGACACTGGCGCCACGGCCGCCTCACCGTCCCCTGGCCCACCGTGGCCCCCACCCGTCTGCCGCGTCGATCATGAAGTTGTCGCCCCGGGCAGGGGCTTGCCGGAGACAACAACCTCGTGATCGACGGGAACCACGGGCGAGAGTGTTAGAGGGCGCAGTTGACGAGGACCGGTTCGGGGTGGAGGGTTACGCCGAAGCGGGACTGGACGCCGTCGCGGATCTCGCGGGCCAGGGTGAGCAGGGCCCGGGTGCTGGCGGTGCCGGTGGGGTTGGTCAGGGCGAGGGTGTGCTTGGTGGAGATGGCGGTGCCCTCGGGGCCGGGATGCCCCTTGCCGAAACCGGCCTTGTCGATCAGCCAGGCGGCGCTGACCTTGACCAGGTCGTCGGCACCGGGCCAGGCCGGCGGCTCACCCAGCCCGGTGGCCCGCTGCCGCAACTGTTCGTAAGCCGCGGCGTCGAGGACCGGGTTGGTGAAGAACGAGCCGACGGAGCGGGTGTCGGGGTCGCCCGCGTCGAGCACCATGCCCTTGCCCGCACGCAGCCTCAGCACCGTGGACCGGGCCTGGGCCAGCGGCACCCGGTCACCGACCTCGACGCCGAGCGCCCGGGCGAGTTCCGCGTAGCGCACCGGGCCGGACAGCGGCGAGCGGGCCAGCCGGAAGTCCACCGAGAGCACCACCCAGCGCTCGTTGTACTTGAAGATGCTGGACCGGTAGGCGAAGCCGCAGTCGGCGGCCTCGATCTGCCCGACGGCGCCGGCCGTCCGGTCGTAGACCTGCACGGCGGTGATGGTCTCGGCGACCTCCTGCCCGTACGCCCCGACGTTCTGGATCGGCGTGGCGCCGGTCGAGCCGGGGATGCCGGACAGGCACTCCAGCCCCGACCAGCCGTTGCGTACGGTCGCGGCGACCAGATCGTCCCACGGCTCGCCGGCCTCGACCCGTACGGTCACGGTCTGCTCGTCCTCGGTAATCACCCGTAGCCCCCGGGAGCGGACGAGGACCACCGTGCCGGGGAAGCCCCCGTCCCCGATCACCAGGTTGCTACCGCCGGCGATCAGGAGAATCTCGGCGTTCGCCTCGCGTACCCGGCTGACGATCTCGTCGGCGGTGGTGGCGCTGACCACTCGGGCGGCGGGTCCACCCAGGCACAATGTCGTGTATTGCGCCAGATCGTCCGTGCTCGCGGGTTGCGCGGCGGCTGTCGGCTGGGCGTAGACGTCAGACACGCCTCTCACCCTAGGCTGAGGGGTAGCCGTGGCACCCACTGGTGGCCCGGTCACCCCCGGGAGGATGGCAATGAGCAGATTGCACGGCACCAAGGATTTCTGGATCGGCGCGCTCCGGGCGGAGGGCCCGGCGTTCGCCGCCGCGGTGGCCGAGGCGCCACCCGAGACACCTGTGCTGTCCTGCCTCGGTTGGACCGTGACGGACCTGACCCGCCATCTCGCCGGCGTCTACCGGTGGGTGCATGCCGTGGCCGGCTCGGGCGATCCGTCGGCGCCGCAGCAGCGCCGGCCACAGCCGGTCGAGCCGGCGGCGGGCGTCACCGCCGTGCAGCAGTGGCAGCAGGCGTACGACGAGCTGATGGCGCTCTTCGACTCCCTCGACCCGGAGGCGCCGGCCTGGAACTGGGCTCCGCAGCCGAAGAAGGCGGGCTTCTGGCCGCGCCGGATGGCCCACGAGACGGCGGTGCACCGCTGGGACGCCCAACTCGCCATCGCCGCGGGTGAGCCGGTCGAGGCGAAGCTCGCGGCCGACGGGGTGAGCGAGGTACTGGACACCTGGCTGCCGGCGGGCCGGCGCAAGTCGGGCGGCCCGTGGGCGGGCGTGGTCCGGTTGACCGCCACTGACGCGGACCAGGAATGGTATCTGCGGCTGCGCGGCGAGGGGGTGGCCCTGCTCGACACCGGCACCATCCTCGATCACGACGACCACCACGCCCGGGTTCAGGTCACCGGCACCGCCAGCGACCTGCTGCTGGCGCTCTGGGGGCGAGTCAGCTTCGACACCCTGACCGTCTCCGGTGACCGCACCCTGCTCGACGGAGTACGCACCGGCTGATCCCGATTCCCTCCCAACCTCGTTGATCATGAGGTTGGCGGCAGAGTCGATCTCCACCGTCGCCGCCAACCTCATGATCAATCGGCGTAGGTGGACGGTGGGACGGGCGTGTGGCCATTTTGTGACGGGTGCTGAGAGAGCGCTCTCTTGACATCGGTCCAGAGCGGACCGCAGGCTACGAGAGAGCGCTCTCAGAACCTTTCACCACCACCCCGACCTGAGAGGGGTCACCAGACAATGGGCACATTCCCGCGTCACCGCCTCGCGGCGGTCGCCCTGGCCGCCACCGGCGTCCTGCTCGTCACCAGCGGCTGCGGCGGCGAAGACGAAGCCGCCGGGGACGGCAAGATAACGCTCACCGTCGACGTCTTCGGGCAGTTCGGCTACGAGCAGCTCTACCAGCAGTACATGGACGCCAACCCGAACATCAAGATCGTCGAGCGGGGCACCGGCGGCAACCTCGACGAGTACTCGCCCAAGCTGACCCAGTGGCTCGCCGCGGGCAAGGGGGCCGGCGACGTGGTGGCCATCGAAGAGGGCCTGATGGTCGAGTACAAGGCCAACCCGGACAACTTCGTGAACCTGCTCGACCACGGTGCCGCCGACCTCAAGGGCAACTTCCTGGAGTGGAAGTGGAACCAGGGGCTCACCGCCGACGGTCAGAAGCTGATCGGGCTCGGCACCGACGTGGGCGGCATGGCCATGTGCTACCGCACCGACCTGTTCGAGAAGGCGGACCTACCGACCGACCGGGAGCAGGTCTCCGCGCTCTGGCCGACCTGGGAGGACTACATCGCCACCGGTGAGAAGTTCAAGACCGCCGACACCGGCGCGTCGTTCCTGGACGCGGCCACCAACACCTTCAACACCATCGTGCTCCAGACGGCCGGCAACGCGCAGGGCTACCACTACTACGACACCAGCGACAACCTGGTGGTGGACACCAACCCGGCGGTCAAGCAGGCCTGGGACATCACCATGAACATCGTCGACGCCGGCCTGTCCGGCAAGTACGGCTCCTGGTCCGAGGAGTGGGTCTCCGCCTTCAAGCAGGCCAAGTTCGCCACCATCGCCTGCCCCGCCTGGATGACCGGCGTGATCGAGGGCAACGCCGGGCCGGAGGCCAAGGGCAAGTGGGACATCGCCCGGGTGCCGGGCAACGGCGGCAACTGGGGCGGCTCGCACCTGGCCGTACCGCAACAGAGCAAGCACCAGGACGAGGCAATCAAGCTGGTCAAGTTCCTGACCAGCGCCGAGGGCCAAATCGGCGCCTTCAAGGCCAAGGGTCCGCTGCCGTCCTCGCCGCAGGCGCTCGACGACTCCGCCATCACCGAAGCCACCAACGCGTACTTCTCCGACGCACCGGTCGGCAAGATCTTCGGCGAGGGCGCGAAGACCCTGAAGCCGGTCTACATGGGCCCGAAGAACCAGGCCGTCCGCACCGAGGTGGAGAACGCGGTCCGCACCGTCGAGCTGGGCCAGCGCAGCCCGGACCAGGGCTGGCAGGACGCGGTCGGCAACGCCAAGAAGGCCGCCGCCAAGTAACCGGCCCGACGGCCCCATTCCCCGCCGCCGGTCCAGGGTCCGCCGCGTATCGACGCGTACGGCGGGCTCGCCCTGGGCCGGCGCGGGGCGGGGGGCGTGGAAAGGAGTCAACGGGTCATGGCGTTGCAGCTCGACGCGCGACCGCCGGCCAGACCGGCGCCGCGGGGCACCCGCCCGTCCCGGGCCGGCCGGCTGAGCCGGATCGACGCGAAGTACTCGCCCTATCTCTACATCGCCCCGTTCTTCGTGATCTTCGCGATCTTCGGGGCCTGGCCGTTGGGGTACACCTTCTGGGTATCCCTGCACGACTGGGACCTGCTCGGCAGCAATCCCACGTTCGTCGGCACGGACAACTACACCCGGCTGCTGGCGGACAGCGACTTCTGGCACTCGGTGGTCAACACCCTCGGCATCTTCGTCATCAGCACGGTCCCCCAACTGCTCGTCGCACTCTGGCTGGCGAACCTGCTCAACCGGCAACTCCGGATGCGTACCGGTTGGCGGATGGCGGTGCTGGTGCCCAACGTCACCTCCACGGCCGCCGTGGCGATCGTGTTCGGGGTGCTGTTCGGCCGCGAGTTCGGCATGGTCAACTGGCTGCTCGACCTGATCGGCGTCGACGGCATCGAGTGGAAGTCCAACCGGTTCGCCTCCTGGGTGGCCATCTCCACCATGGTCGACTGGCGCTGGACCGGCTACAACGCGCTGATCTTCCTGGCCGCCATGCAGGCCATCCCCCGTGACCTCTACGAGGCGGCGGCGATCGACGGCGCGAACCGGGCCCGGCAGTTCTGGGCCATCACCGTGCCGCTGCTCAAGCCGACGATCATCTTCTGCGTCATCATCTCCACCATCGGCGGGCTGCAACTGTTCACCGAGCCCCGGCTGTTCCACTCCGGCACCAACGCGATCCGGGGTGGGCCGATGCGCGAGTCGCAGACGATGACCATGTACATGTTCGAGAACGCCTTCGCGCCGTACTACAACTTCGGCTACGGGTCCGCTGTCGCCTGGCTGCTCTTCGCCCTGATCGCCGTCGTCGCGGCGATCAACGTACTGATCATCCGCCGGCTCGGCGCCGGCGCCCGGCCGGACACCGGCAAGCGGAAGGGAGGTTCGCGATGAGCGAGCGCAGCGAGGTGGCGCGATGAGCCGGTTGTGGCGGGCGAGCCCGCTCACCTACTTCGCACTCGTCGCCGCCGGGGTCCTGTCGGTCTTCCCGATCTACTGGATGTTCGTGGTGGCCAGCCGGTCCAGCGACGCGATGGGCCAGCTGCCACCGCCGGTGAGCCCCGGCGGCAACCTGGGGGCGAACATCTCCCGGCTGTTCGGCAACACCGACGCCTACTTCCTGACCGGCCTGATCAACTCGGCGATCGTCGCGATCACCGTCACCGTCTCCGTGGTGTTCTTCTCCACCCTCGCCGGGTTCGCCTTCGCCAAGCTGCGGTTCCGGGGCAGCAACGCACTGCTGATGACCATCATTGCCACGATGATGGTGCCCACCCAACTGGGCGTCATCCCGTTGTACATCCTGATGACGAAGCTGAACCTGAACGACCGGCTGCCGGCCGTGATCATGCCCGCCCTGGTCACCGGATTCGGGGTGTTCATGATGCGGCAGTACGCCGGGCAGGCGGTCAGCAGCGAGCTGATCGAGGCCGCCCGGGTGGACGGATGCGGCACCGCCCGCATCTACTGGAACGTGGTGGTGCCGGCACTGCGGCCGGCCGCCGCCGTGCTCGGCCTGCTCACCTTCATGACCACCTGGAACGACTTCCTCTGGCCGTACGCGGTGCTCAACGACCCGGAGAATCCCACCGTGCAGCTATCGTTGCGGGCCCTGTCTGACGGCTACTACCAGGACATGTCCCAGGTCTTCACCGGCACGGCCATCGCCACGCTGCCCCTGCTGCTGGTATTCGTCCTGTTCGGCCGCCAGATCATCGGCGGGATCATGGAAGGTGCGGTCAAGGCGTGACTGAGTTGAGATTTCCGGACAACTTTGTCTGGGGTGCGGCCACTGCGGCGTACCAGATCGAGGGGGCGACCCGCGACGACGGGCGCGGCGAGTCGATCTGGGACACCTTCAGCCGTACGCCGGGCAAGGTGCACGCCGGCCACACCGGTGACGTCGCCTGCGACCACTACCACCGGTACGCCGACGACGTCGCGATGATGGCGGAGCTGGGGTTGCAGGCGTACCGCTTCTCGGTGTCCTGGCCCCGCATCCAGCCCGACGGCAGCGGCCCGGTCAACCCGCGTGGCCTGGACTTCTACGACCGACTGACGGACGCGCTGCTGGGCCGGGGCATCGATCCGATCGTCACGCTCTACCACTGGGACCTGCCGCAGACATTGCAGGACCGCGGCGGTTGGACCAGCCGGGACACCGCCGAGCACTTCGCCACCTACGCCGCCGCGTTGTACGCCCGCCTGGGCGACCGGGTCGGCACCTGGACCACGCTCAACGAGCCATGGTGCTCGGCGTACCTCGGCTACGGCAACGGCGTGCACGCCCCCGGGGTACAGGAACCGGGCGCGGCCTTCCGCGCCGTACACCACCTGCTGCTGGCGCACGGCCTGGCGAACCAGGCGTTGCGCGCGGCCGGTGCCGGCCGGGTCGGGGTCACGCTCAATCCCGCCGACGTGCGCCCCGCCGACCCGGACAGCGCCGCCGACGCCGCCGCCGTACGCCTGGTCGACGGTCTGCACAACCGGATCTTCCTCGATCCGCTGCTGGTCGGCGGCTACCCGGTCGACGTCCGGGAGCATGTCGCGCGGTTCGTCGAACCCACCTTCGTCCAGGACGACGACGAGAAGATCATCGCGGCGCCGATCGACCTGCTCGGGATCAATTACTACGCGCCGACCTACGTCGCCGGCCGGCCGGACGGTGCCGGTGGCGGCGGGGCATACCCCGGCACCGAGGGGCAGGTGCAGTTCCTGGCACCGGTCGGGCCGCTCACCGACATGGGCTGGATGATCGAACCGGCCGGACTGACCCGGCTGCTGGAGCGCATCGCCACCGACTACCCGGCGGTGCCGCTGCTGATCACCGAGAACGGTGCGGCTTTTCCGGACAAGACCGCCGACCCGACGACCCCCCTCCACGACTCGGACCGGATCGCCTACCTGGACGGCCACCTGCGGGCCGCGCACGAGGCCATCGCCCGGGGCGTCGACCTGCGCGGCTATCTCGTATGGTCATTGCTTGACAACTTCGAGTGGGCCGAGGGGTACCGTAAGCGATTCGGCATCGTGCACGTCGACTACCTCACTCAGCGGCGTACACCGAAGTCCAGCGCCCGGTGGTACCAGGAGGTGATCTCCCGGAACGGGCTGTGACGAGGTGGTGGTTTCTCCGATGACGGGGGCACAGCGGCCCACTCTGGAGGCGGTGGCACGACGGGCCGGTGTGTCCCGGGCAACCGTTTCCCGGGTGGTCAACGGCTCGACCACGGTCGCCGAGCCGATCCAGGAGGCGGTCCGCCAGGCGGTCGCCGAGCTGGGGTACGTGCCGAACCTGGCCGCACGCACCCTCGTCACCCAGCGGACCGACTCGATCGCCCTGGTGATGCCGGAGGAGGCCACCCGGGTCTTCTCCGACGACCAGGTCTTCCCGGGGATCATCCGGGGCGCCGCGCAGGAGTTGGAGGCCGCGGACAAACAGCTGGTGCTGATGCTGGCCGGGTCGCCGGCCGGGCATGAACGGGTCGCCCGGTACACCACCGGCCGGCACGTCGACGGGGTGCTCTTCGCCTCGCTGCACGGGGCCGATCCGCTGCCCGCCCGGCTGGCCGCGCTGGGCATCCCGGTGGTCTGCAGCGGCCGACCGCTCGACGGGGCGGACGTGCCGTACATCGACGTCGACCAGGTCGGTGGGGTCACCCGCGCGGTACGGCACCTGATCGACGGCGGCCGACGGCGCATCGCCACCATCGCCGGCCCGCAGGACATGGTCGCCGGCATCGAGCGGCTGGCCGGGTACCGGGACACCGTCGCCACCGCCGGGCTGCCCGAGATGGTGGCCGTCGGCGACTTCACCCGCGAGTCCGGAGCCGCGGCGATGCGCGAGCTGCTCGCCGCCCACCCCGATCTGGACGCCGTCTTCGCCGCGTCGGACCTGATGGCGCACGCCGCCCTGCGGACGCTGCGCGAGGCGGGGCGGCGGGTGCCCGAGGATGTGGCGGTGATCGGCTTCGACGACATCGAGACCGCCGCGTACACCGATCCGCCGCTGACCACCGTCCGGCAACCGATAGTGGAGCTGGGCCGGCAGGGCACCCGGTTGCTGCTCCGTCTCGCCGCCGACGAACAGGTGGAGCCGGCGCTCATCCTGCCCACCGAGCTGATCATCCGCGAATCCGCCTGAGCCACGTCGGCGCCCCCGACGCCCCGGAGCTGCGCGGACTGTGATGTTCGGCATTGCGTCCTTATTACGCCTCACGGCCCATTGACGGGGCGGGCCTTTCTCAGCAGGGCGCCGAGACTCCCGATCACCGCCCGACCGGCCGTCGATCCCGCCCGGACCGGGCACGTCCGGCATTGTCTGCATTGATATCCGGTATGTACCGTGGGCGCGTCACGCACAGTGGTTCGTGGCTCGATCCGTGGGGGAGTCGAACGGTGCCCACCGAAACGCCGTTGGATGCGGCCGATCCGAGTCGTCGCATTCTCGGCGGCGTACCAGATCGCTCGACCCGCACCTGGCAATTGGTGGGAGTATCCATCCTGGCCGGCGTGATCACACTGACCGCGATCGCGGTCCCCTGGCTGCTCGCCCCGGACGACAACCGGCAGGACGAGGCCGCGGCCCCGCCCGCGACGGGCAACCTGACCGTTGCCCCGCCGGCCTCCGTCGCCAGCACCTATCCGGCCTCGGCCGGGCCGACCACCCAGGTCACGGCAACGGCCGCCGAGCCGACCGCGCCGAGCAGCGGACCGACCCCGGACCGGTCGGTCGGGTCGGTGACGTCCGCACCGCCGCCGGTCGCGCCAGCGTCGCCACCGGTGTCATCGTCGGCCGCCATCCCCGCCCGCTCCGGCAAGGCGGCATCGTTCAGCCCGGTCAGCGTGGAGGCCGAGGATCCGGCCAACCTGCTCAGCGAAGGCGCCGGCATCGCCGCCTGCGCCGCCTGCGAGAGCGGCGCCCGGGTCCGCTACGTCGGCAGGCTCACCGTCTACCTGACCACGGCCACCGCCGGCAGCCGGACCATAACCGTCAGTTACACGGTCAAGGGGGACCGCACTATCAAGATCTCCGTGAACGGTGCCCCACCGACCGCGCACCACCTGACCGGGACCAACTGGGACGTCCCGCGCACCTTCCGGTACACCGCGATGGTCCCGGCGGGGCGGGTCAGCATGTCCTTCTACAACGACACCGGCCCGGCTCCGGACATCGACAAGATCACCATAAGCTGACTCCGCGCGGATGAGCCGATTCGTCGCGTACGTCGCGCTGTGCCGAGCCATGTTGCTCGGCAGGTTGGCGTTGACGCTGGCGGCGGTCGGCGTCGGTATCGGACTTGCCGACGATCCCTGGCAAGCGGGTGGCGCGCTGGTGCTCGTCGCCGTCACCACCTGCGTGCAGGTCACCGTGTTGGGTAGCTGGCCGAGCGTCATCCGATGGCGGTTGGGCTTTCTGGTCGTCGACGCTGCCGCCATGATCGCGGTACTGGTGGTCAGTCAGGGAAATGTGGCCTTCTTCTGCTATGCCGCCGGCTTCGCCGCGCTCACCGGCGCCCTGTTGGGGATCCGCGCACTACCCCTGTGGATCGCCGACGCCGGGCTCGGGCTCGCCGTGGCGACCCACCTGCTCCGGACCGACGGAACGGCGGACTCCATCGCGGCGCCGTTCGTACTGGCTTTTCCGATGATGAACATCGTCTGCGGGTACGGTGCGGCCGTGCTGACTGCGGCTCTGACCCGCTACCTCGACGCATCGATCGCAGCGGTCGCCGGTGCCTACCACTCGGCGGCGGCCTCCGAGCGGGCACGGTTGGCACGCGAATTGCACGACTCGGTCGCGAAGACGCTGCGCGGTGTTTCGTTCGCTGCCGTCGCCCTTCCCACTTTGCTCCGCCGCCAGCCCGACCTGGCCGAGGAACTCGCCAGCACCGTCTCCGCCGGAGCCGACACCGCAATCCGCGAGGCCCGCGAACTGCTCACCGGACTGCGCCGGGACGCACTCGACCGGCCGTTCCCGGAGCATCTGCGCCAGGTCTGCCGCGCCTGGACGGAGTGGAGCGAGGTGCCCACGCGACTCGATGTCAGTGCCATCGACGAGCCGACACCGGCGGTCAGGTACGAGATGACCCAGATCCTGGACGAGGCATTGGAGAACGTGGCCCGGCACGCGAAGGCGACCGTGGTCCACGTCGCCCTACGACAGCGGGAGGACCGAATGGTCCTGACCATCCAGGACGACGGTGTGGGCTTCGTCCCGCCAGACGAGTTGACCGCGTTGTCCACCCAGGGCAGTTTCGGGATCATCGGCATGGCCGAGCGCGCCCAGACGGTCGGCGGGGCCCTGCGGCTCGACTCACGCGAAGGAGCGGGCACCACGGTGGTGGTTCAGGCGCCACTGACGGTGACCGCCGGCTCCGCGGCTCGCCACGGCAGATGGTCATCATGATCGAAGTTATGATTGTCGATGACAATCCGATCGTCCGGATGGCCCTGCGCGGCTACCTCGCCAGCGCCGAGGATATGACGGTGGTCGGTGAGGCACCGGACGGACGGACCGCGGTGACCGTGGCCCGGCGGCTACGACCGGGCGTGACCCTGTTGGATCACCGGATGCCTATCGCCGACGGCCTCAGCGTGGTCAGCCAGCTCGCGCAATGCACTCGTGTCCTCGTCCTGACCAGCGACGACGCCGACGAGTTGATCGCCGGGATGCTGCGCGGCGGTGCCCACGGATACCTGGTGCACGGTGAGTTCGACCCGGCCGAACTGCTGCGTGCGGTGCGAGCGGTGGCCGCCGGCGAGGGCTGGCTGTCGGCGCGCGGCGCCTCCGTCACCATCTCCATGCTTCGCGAGCAGGCGGCCCGCGAGCAGCAGGACGCCGACCGCACAAAGGAGGCCCGGGCGCGGCGCGAGAAATTCGGCCTGACCCGGCGTGAGCAGGACGTGATGGCGCTGCTGTGCGCCGGGCACGCGAACGCGGAGATCGCCCGGCAACTGCTGCTGACGGAGAAGACGGTCAAGAACCATCTCGCGAACATCTTCACCAAGTTGCAGGCCACCAACCGAACCGAGGCGGTGGTGCGGTGGACGGGCCAGCAGTAGCCGGGCCACGCTACGCAGGGGGCGGCCACCCTGCCGAGCTGACGGCCCGAACGGATCGCGCCTGGACCGGCTGAACGCCACCGCCCGTGCCCGCGTCGTATGGACGACGGGCCCTACCGCCCGCCACAGACCCCTCGGATGGGACGGTTATGGGCGACGGATCGGCGGCGGGCCGATGACCAAGGGACCAGCCGATCGACGGATGAGGGACGCCAGCGAACAGCCGACGATCGGCACCGACCTGGTGACCGCCCTGATCGTGCACCCCGACGCGGCGGAGCGGGCCGCTCTTGGCGCGGTACTCGACACCGGCGAGCGGATACAGGTCGTCACTCTCACCGATGACGGTGACGCGGCGGTGACCTTGGCACACCGGCAGCGCCCCGCTGTCGTCCTGCTGGACGACCGGGTCACCGCGCCGGGCAACCGGGAGCTGATCCAAGCCTTGGCCCGATGGTCGCGAGTGATCGTGCTGACCGGTGCCGCCGAACACCACGCGATCACGGCACTGCTCTGTGCACCGGTGCGTGGCTGTCTGGTGTACGGCCACTTCGAGGCAGCCGACCTGATCTGCGCCGTCCGTGCGGTCGCCGCCGGCCTGGCCTGGCTCTCGCCGGTGGCGGTGGCCGCGGCGACCTGGCGGCTACGGACCGCGCAGTAGGCCCCGGGGTCGTACCGCGCGGTCGCCTTCGCACCGGGTCATGGCATCGCTGTGTCGACCTGGTCGAGGGCTCCCCGCGCGGCCCGCAGCGCGTAGAACGACCGCGACCGGACCGTCCCCTCCGGAATCCCGATCCGGGTGGCCACCTCGGCCACCGAGGCACCGCCGTAGTAGAGCTCGACGAGCACGGCACGGTGCTCGGGGGTGATCCTGCGGAGCGCGTCGGCCAGGGTGATCCGGTCCACGATGCCTTCGAAGGCGTGGTCCGACGACGGCATCCAGCCGACGTCGATCCCGTAGATCTCGGTCGGTCGGGCGGCGCGGGCCCGAGCGGCATCGATCATCAGATGTCGGGCAACTATGAAAAGCCACCGGCGTACGGTGTCCGCCTCCGCCGGCAGCTCCGCCAACCGACGCCACGCCCGCAGCATGGTCTCCTGCATCAGATCCTCGGCGAGCTCGCGCTGGCCTCGGGTCAGGCGAAGCAGAAAGGAGTACAGCGGTTGGGAATTCGCCGCGAAGATCGCCTGCATCCGGCGCGCAGCCTCGGTGTCGGTGCCGACCGATCTCGTCGGGCAGACGTCGGTGGACAGAGCGATCGCCTCCTGCGGCCGGGATGATGTACGCGGCGTACCGGACGCTAGCGACTGACAGGGCCGGGATGCCTGAGGCAAAGGACCCAGGACGTGGCTCGTCACCCGGGCACTGGTTCAACCGACCAGGAAGTCGTCCTCTTCGACCTCGGGTCGCTCCTTCGGGCGGTGCGAGCCGCGTTTGCAGCCCGCGAACGGCCCGTTGGGACTGCGCAACGCCTCCATGGTCGGCCAGAGGTAGCTCTGGTGCCACAGCGCCGGGTCGGACGGCTGCGCTTGCGCGCCGGTCCGCTCCTGCCAGGCGAGCCAGAGTCCGTGCAGATAGGCGATCGCCTCCGGGTGTTCTCGCCACCGGGGACACCACGGCGAGTTGGAGCTGACCTCCCCGCCGTACACCGGAAGCAGGAGGTCTTCCACCCACGTCGAGAGCCGACCGAGTTCCTCGACGTACTCCGCCCCGTCGAGGTACAGGATGAAGAAGGGTTTGTCCTGGCTGGTGGCCTCAGCCTCGTCGCCGTCGGTCGGCGGAGCCGCCGGCGTCGAGGCCGCCTCGTCGGTCGGGATCGTCCGCGTCATGGTGTTCGCTCCACATCGCACTCGTCGGTGTCGGAAACGTCGGCCCGGCCTCCGCTGGGACCCAGCACGTGAGGGTGCCCTCGCTACCCGGATCGACGCCCGGGGTGGCGGTGAACCGCTCGTACGCGTCGACCCGGGCCTGCACCTGTGCGGTGTTCCGGCCGCCGCGCTCCAGGGGGCCGTCGATGGTCCTGATGGAGGGCGGTCTGCCAGGCCACCGAGACGTCGTTGCGGACCAGGTCGGGCTCGTTGAGCAGGTCCAGGCATGGCACCGAACGTGCACTCACCGAGCAACGCTGCGCCTTCGACATCCGGGTCGTCCGCCGAGTCGTTGTCCGGGTCATCGTTCCGAACCGCCGTCCGGATCGTCGTTCGAGGCGTCCTGCGTCGGAGGATCCGTCGGGGAGTCGGACCCCTCGCCGTCGCGGCTGTACTTCGCGAAGAGCCCCCGGATCTGGAACGGGTAGCTGCCCAGGGCGAGGACCGGCATGCCGCCCTGCGCCTCGACCGTCTCCAGGCCCATCTCCCAGGCCATCAGGGTCAGGGTGAGGTGATCGCCGACCACCTTGTCCTCGGACAGCAGCCGGTCGGTCTCCTCAGCCAGGTGACAGAAGTATCGGGCGTGGGCGTGGATCGAGTCCTCGTCGTCGAGTACGGAGGCTTCGCCGCTGTCGTCGTCGTCCTCGCCGTACTCGTCGAACACCTCGGGCGTCAGTTGCGACAGCCCCTTGCGACCCTCGGTGCCCTCCTGGTCCGCGTCGAACCCGGATGCGTACTCGATCTGCGCCGCGATGATCACAGGTGTCAGCAGATCGCACTTGCCGGCGGCGGACCTGATCGGCGCGACCAGATCCTGATCCGGCACACTCGTGGCGTCGAAGCTGCCCCGGCCGTCTCCGCCGGACAACTCGATCAGGGCGTTGGTGTTCGATGCCGATCCACCGCCGGCGGACGAGTCGGGCGAGGACGAGGACGAGGTCATCTGCGACCCGCCGGCCATCGCGAAGATGACGATCAGCACGATCAGGGCCAGCATCGCCAGCATTGCCAACGGCAGCGTCCCGATCATCGAGATGACCATCCATGCCAGCTGCGCCGAGTCGAACTTGGTCAGCGGCTGCGTCGCCCGCCCGGCCGCCTGTACCTTCTGCACCGCCACGCTGCTCAGCCGACCTGGCGGGACTCGCGGCGGCTCCACCGCTCCGCCGCACGTTCGGTGATGGCCTGCACCTCGGCCCTGGCCGCCGCGGAGACCATCTCGGCGTTCGCCTCCTTGTACCAGGGACGCAGCCGGATGAGCGCCGGCCGGACACCGGTGGCCAGCAGCAGTGCGGTGCCCTTGGGCAGGGCTCGGATCTTGTCCGCCGGCAGCACCTGCTCCTGTCGGTACGACACCGACCGGGAAGCGCCGTCCCTGGACCGGGAGTAGGTCGGGGTACGCACGTCGTGCTGGCCAACCAGACGGGCGACCTTGTCGACGAAGTCGGCGTCGTCGAGCCCGGCACCGAGCAGCTTGATGGTGGCGGCGCTCCACAGCGCGTCCATCCCCGCCTCGCCCCAGACCCGTACCCCCTGCCGATAGCTCTGCAACAGGGTGACCACGCTGATGCCTCGGGAGCCAAGGTGGCTGTAGAGATCCGGAAGGTCGGAGATGCGGCAGACGTTCGCGGCCTCGTCCAGCACGGCGGTCATCGGTGGATCCAGCCGCCCGCCCATCCGCTCGGCGGCCACCACTCCGGCACGGATCACGGCATCCGCCAGCCCGGCGATCACCCCGGCGGCGGAGCCGCCACCGTCCTTGGAGAGCAGGTAGAGGGTGTCGCGGCCGAGGACGTGTTCGTCCGGGATGAACTCCGGGCGGTCCGGGTCGGGGCTTACCCAGGCCACGATCTCCGGATCGAGCAGGCAGGCCACACACTGCCGGGCGGTCTCGTAGATGCCGTCGCGGGTCTCGACGGCCCCGCGTACCGTGCCCTGCAACTGGTCAGCCATGGCCGGCATGCCGACGTCGCGGAGCAGGTCCACCGGCGTACGGTCGGCCGGGTCCGCGAGCCAGCCCAGCAGCTCGTTGACGGACTCGCCGCTGCGGGAGGCGGCGAGGAACAGTGCCGTCAGAGTGTTCTGGGCCGCCGCGATCCAGAAGTCCTTCTTCGACGAGTCGTCGTTGACGGAGCTGACGAAATGGCCGGCCAGCCGTCGGGCGCCTTCGATGGTGTCGCAGCCACTGAGCATGTCCCACCACATCTCGCGCTCGGTGTACGCGATGCCCTGCGGGTCGAAGGTCCAGACCCGGCCGACCTTCGTGCGCTCCTGCCGGGTGACGGTGAAGACGTCGGACTTGTTCGAGGTGAGCATGACCGCGCCGGGGGCCCGGAGCACCCGTGGAACGGCTATCCCGGTGGACTTCCCGGCCCGTGGCGCCATCAGGTCCAGCTCCACGTCCTCGTAGGAGGAGCGCAGCTCGGGACCGGCGGGCATGAGGTCGCCGAGCAGGTTTCCGGTGTCGTCCGGGCTCAGCCGGGGACGGTCCTTGAGCGACGGGCGCAGGTCGCGGGCGCGGGACTCACGTTCCTTGCCGATCAGGCCGCTGAGTTCGCCGGACCGGGCCAGACTGCGGGGCTCCCGCAGCCGACGCACCAGCCTGCCCGCGAGTACGACCGCCGGGGTGCTACCGAGCAGGACCAGCGTGACCGCCCCGCCATAGACCAGGTACGGCGGCACCTGCGGCCAGACCTTCCCGGTGGCCCCGCTGATCAGGCTGAGGTAGACCTCCAGGGTGAACGGTGCGGGTTGCCAGCCGTGCCCGGTAACCGCGACGGCGATCGCGCCACCCAGCCACAGCAGGGCGAAGACCACCAGGTTGGCCAGTGCGAAGCCGGGAATCAGCCACGGCAGGTACTCGTTCCCGACTCCACCCGGGCGGCTCATCGGTGCCCCGTCCCCTGCTGCTCGTGGCCGTCTCGGTGCCCGGTGGGACCGGGCGTACCGGGCAGGTCACCGCCGGTCACCGCGCGCACCACGGCGGCCCGCTCGGCCAGCAGCCGTTCCGCCTCACCGTTGGCGATCCAGCGGGTGTTCGTGTCGTGCAGGTGGCGTTCGGTGTCGGTGATCGCGACCCGGATCGGAATGCCGGGTCGACCGCCAACCTTGATCAGGAAGCGGCCCCGGCCGGGCGGCTCCTCGTTGCCACCGTCCTGAGCCCAGCCCGGCGGCGACGACCAGGACGAGACCAGCTCGATCTCGCGCCGGGACAGCCCCACCACCCGCCCCAGGTCCTCCATCTCCGCCCTGGGCAGCCCGGCGCAGGCCACCATGCCGGCGCGCTCGACGAAGCCCCGGGCCTTGGCCTTGTCGGCCTCGTTGCCGATCGCCTCGGCGTCCTTGAGGGTGTGGGTGATCTTCGCGTCGGCGAGGCCGAGGGAACGGTTCAGCCGGGTGAGGGCATCGATGCGATCGACGATGCCGGAGGCGGCCCGCAGCGGTCGCCACAACTCGTCGAGCACGGTGAAGAACCAGCGCCGGGGCGCCAGTCCCGCGTCGGCCAGGGCGTGCGACGCGGCCACCGTACCCAGCCCGTCCGACCATGCCGCGAGCATCGCGGCGGCGGTCAACTGCCCGTCGGCCTCACCGATGCGGGAGATGTCGACGCAGACGGCGGTGGCGTCCGGGTCGATCCTGGTCGAGGTCTCCGCGGCGAAGGTGTCGCCCAACGGACCGTCGAGGATGCCGAGCAGTGATCGGTGCAGCGGGTCCACGGCGTCGCGGTAGCGTGCCTCCTGACCACGGTCGAGCGTCACCTGCCGCACCCGTGGCGGCCCCTCCTCGATCACGTTCAGCAGGTCGGGCAGCCGGAAGGTCCGCCCCACCGCGGTGCGCTCGCGCAGGTGGCGCAGGCAGGCGGAGAGCACCGACTGCTCGTGGTCACTGATCGGCGTGCCCCGGACGATGGTGAGCAGCGCCGCGACCATGTTGAGGACCCGGCCGTGGGTCTCGGCGACCAGCGCCTGCCCCGCCTGCCCGCCGATCCGCGCCGCGGCCATGCCCATCGCGCCCGGGTCCAGGATATTCAGTCCCCCGACGCCACGGGCGATGGAGATGACCTGTCCGCCGAGGGCACGGACGGTGTCGGCGTAGTCGGGTTTCAGGTCACCGAGCACCAACGGCACCACGCCCTGTGCACTCAGTCCGATCAGCATCCGGTTGATCAGCGTCGACTTGCCGAGACCGGGCATGCCCAGCATGAACAGCGACGGGTTGGAGATGTACCGGGCACGGGTGAACCAGTTGAGCGGGTCACCGCAGACGGTGGCCCCGGTGTGCAGGTGCTGCCCGAGTGGGATGCCGGTCATCGGTGCGCCGGATCCGGAGGCGAAGGGCCAGAGCCCGCAGGCCTGCACGGTGGTCGCCCGCCACATGGTGGGCGGGTCCAACGGTGCCACCCGACCCCCGCCGAGGATGTACGAGCCACGGTGCGGCACGCTGTCGTCCGCGTTGGCCTTGGCCAGCCGCCGCAGGTACCGCTGCTCGGCTGCCTCCCGCTGGGCCTGCTGCCGGCGTGCCCGCCGCAGCGCCCGGGGAGTCTGCTTGCCTGTCTCGTCGGGTTCGCGGTCCTGTGCCTCCGCGGCCGGTACCACCACATCGGACATGGCCGTGACCGGACCGGAGGCGTGCCTCGGCCAGCCGGCACCGAGATCCAGCGGCCGGGCACCGCCGGTGGGCGTCACAACGCCTCCCGCAACTCGTGCGGCACCATCGTCTGCTCCCAGGGCAGGATGCCGACCGGAAGGGCGCAGGCGAACGCGGCAGCCTGCATCCGGTCGGCCGGGCGCATCGCGATGCGGGTGGCACCCAGCAGGTTCCGCATGGTCACGTCGGCGTCCCGGGCGTCGGCGACCGAGTCGACGGTAAGCGTCACCAGCATCGAGAACTCCACCAGACCCGCACCGGAGGCCTCTTCGGCCGCCGTCTGCTCGGCGGCCTCGATCTCGGAGAGCGCGCGGGCCCGGACCAGGCCACGGGTCGAGTTGGCCATGAACTGGGCGTTCCGACGGTCCGACTCGACGATCTTGGCCGAGGTCGCCGGGTCGATCGGGCGGTAGACCAGCGCCACCCGTTTGCGGCGGACGCCAAGTGCCGGGTCCAGCAGGCTACGCAGCACGCCGGATCGCACGGTCCCGCGTGGTGCAAGGGTCAGCAGCCAACTGCGGGACACCCCGGAGTCGTGCTGGTAGTGGGTGACCGTCTCCACGGTGGCGGCTGGGCCGGCATCGGCCCACTCCAGGCCGGTGCCGCCGTGCTGGGCCCGTACGTCGAGCACCTCCGCGGCGACGGCCGGGTCGTAGGCGACCCGGACGACCTCGGCGATTCGCTCGGCCGACAGTGGTTCCGCCGACCCGCCGCCCGCCGCGATCAGCCCGCCCAGCACGCCGGGCAGCCGCAGCGCCAGGTCGGCGAGCATGGCGTCGTGGTCCCGCCGGGCACCGCCGGGGGCCGAGTAGGTGAGGGTGAGGAAGGTGTTCATCTCCGACGACGCGTCCGGGTACGTCTGCACGACCTCCTCCATCACGGCCCGCGCCGCGGCCGGCGCGTTCGGGGAGATGCGACCCAGCACCTCGGTGGCGAGGCGGGTGCCCGGGTCCGGCGCTGTCTCGATCACCACGGAGGCTCCCCGCAGTCCCGGCTCGTGCGACAGCCGGGACAGCCACTCACCCCAGAGCGCCACCCAGGTGTCGACCTGGTCCGGGTCGACGAGGGAGCCACCGTCCGGCTCGCAGCCGAGCACGATCGTGTACTGGTTGCGGTTGCGGTGATGGAGCACTCCGAACGGGCGGTCGTACGGGTCGCGGCCCTCGATCATGGTCACCCGGCTGAGCAGCCCGGGTGGACGGAACCGGCCACCCGGGCGCGTCGACAGCGGTCCGGCGGCGTACAGGTGCTGCCGCTTGGACCTGCGGCGCAGCCAACCGATCCGGACGGCCGCCATGTCGTAGACGTTGCGGCCGTCCTGGGTACGGACCGCGAGCGGCGCCAGCAGCAGCGCGAACGGCAGCCCCACCACCAGGGCCGCGTTCAGCGAGACCATTGAGGAGATCAGGACCAGCACCAGCGCACCGAACAGGACGACGGTCCCGACCAGGCCCAGTGAGCCCAGGCCCGCCTTGCGGGGGCGACGCCAGTTGCCGTACGTCGGTGTCTTGAGGGATTCCGCTGTCGTACTCACGATGAACCTTCTCCTTCGTCCCGGGCGTCAGCTAGCCGTCTGAGTCGGGCAGGGCGCCGCTGGCGATGTTCCTGGCGTGCCGGTGGGTGCTGGTCGCGGCGCGGGCGCCCACCTGCACCGCCGAGGCCGCGGCACCGACCGTCGCGGCCGCGACGCCGACCGTGCCCCGGGCGATCTGCCCGGCTCTCGACCGACCGCCGGACCCGCTGGAACCGCCGCTGTCGCCGGAGCCACCGGACGGGCCGCCACCGGAACCGCCGCCGGAGCCACCGGATGAGCCGCCACCGGAACCGCCGCCGGACCCACCGGACGGGCCGCCACCGGAACCGCCGCCGGACCCACCGGCCGGGCGACCGCCGCCCGATGCGCCGCCCGGTGACGAACTGCCGCCGCTCGGCCCCTTGGACCTGCCGGAGCGAGCAGCCGAGCCCGCACCGCCAGCGATCTTCTTCGCCCCACTCGCGACCGCTCCGGCCCCGGCGGCACCGGCGCCGGCACCCGCGCCGACGCCGTCGCGCGAGCCGAGGCTCGACATCGCGGGTACGACCAGACGCATCAGCGCGGGGAGCGCGACCGCGGCCATCAACAGGACGGCTACACCGGCGAGCTTGTAGTGCTTGGCGCTGTCCGCGTCTGCCACGTTGTCGGCGGCACCGATCATGGCGGCACCCGAATACATGATCAGCCCGACCACCGGTTTGAAGGCCAGCCAGGCGACCATCCAGGCGATGTGCTTACGCCACCACCCCCCGCCCCATTCGGACATCGAGGCCGCCGCGGCCAGCGGCAGGGTGCCGGTGAGCAGAACCATCACCCCGAGCCGGATGTACATCAGGATGACGTGGATGCAACCGGCGATCAGCAGGAGCAGCCCGATGATGATCAGCAGAAAGGCGGTGAGGCCGTCCGTGCCGCAGTTGGCGATCAGCTTGAGCTGCGCCTTGATGCCCTCTTCGTAGAGATGCTGCGAGTAGGCGTCCGCCTCGCTGGCGAGCCAGTTGACCACCCACCAGGCGGCCATCACGGTGAGCACCATCCGGACCAGGCCCATGAGCGCCACCACGAGGGGTTGCCCCTTGCGTTCCAGTGCCGTCCGGAAGGCCGCCGCCAGCAGCGACGCCACCGCGATAGTCACGACCAGCCAATCGGTCTGCAGGTGGATGCTGTCACTCAGGCTTTCGTCGCCGACGGTGGGGATGTCGCCGAGGTTGGCGAAGAGTTCGACCGCCGCACCCAGGATGGCGGCGGCGATGTCGCTGAGAATGCCGTCGATGCCCCGTTCGAAGAAGCCGACGACCTGGCCGATGGTGCCGATGTAGACGGCGTCACCAGTAGCGCACTCCGCCATGTCACACCTCGTTCCACAGCACGAAGCCGACGAGGGAGACGACGGGGTTCACCTGGCTGTACAGGCCGCCGGAGTTCAGCGGCCGGAGTTGCCAGTCCACCCCGTCCCAGTCGACGATGTAGTCGACCGAGGCATAGAGCGCCTTCGCCTGCCGGACCAGCACCCGGATGCTGGCGGTGCTCGGCGAGTACTTCAGCACGAGAAACCCGGCCAGGGCGTTCGTGGTCTGCACCGGTCCGGTCTCCGGCATCGAGGCCCGCATCGCGTCGAAGTAGTCCCGCCCCAACCCTGGCACGAGTTGCTGCTGGCTGACCGTCCGCCAGTCAGGTCCACTCATCTGGCGGGAGATGGTGTGCGCCGCCATCACCGCCCCCATCGGGGTGTGCGCGAAACACCACAGCAACGGACCGGTGGTCTTCAACGGACCTGCCGAAGCGGAGACCGGAGTCTGCGCGCCGTTCAGCGGCCGCCAGGTGATGTCCCGTGGTGCCTCGCTCGGCAACCGCTGTGCGGAGTCGTCGGTACGGCAGTCCTGCGGCCGGGAGCCGTCCGGACCGAGTGCGCCGATCACCGGCCCAGCGGGAGCCGCGACGCTTGGGTCGGCGTCGCGGCCGCCGCTCAGCGCCGCGACGGTGCCGGTACAGAGGGCAAGGGCGAGAAAGGCGGCCGACAGCTGCCAGCGACGGTGCTGCCAGAACGGCTTGTCCTCGTCCGTCTCGTCGTCGGATGCGTATCTCAGTCTCATGGCACCTACCGTGTTGGACGGATTCGGGTACGCGGTCGATGGGTGGCGCCCTGGCTCGACCCGGCCGAGCCGGGCGGGGTCAGTTGCTTTCGCCGCCGCCGCCATCGCCGAAGACCCAGGTGACGATCGGCCCGGCCAGGGCCACCAGGATGCAGCCGCCCAGCACCATGCCGAGGCGGCTCATGTGCTCCGAACTCTCGCCACGCTTGTGCGAGATGGCCATGACCGCACCGGTGGCCAGGATGCCGACGACACCGGCCGCCGTACCCACCCAGGCGATCAGGCCCAGCGCCTGCTCGACCTTTGCGGCGAGACCGCTCGGCAGTGATCCACCGGTCTTGGGCTGCGGAACCGTCCCGCCATCATCGGGTTCGGCGGGCGCCCGGAGCACGGTCAGAAGCAGAAGGCTCCGGTAGTAGACGTCGGGGAGGATCATTGGGTCTCCTTCAGAGATCAGGACAATCGTTTCGGTCACGGCTCGGGCTGGTGCCCGCACGGGCGTCATCCGGTCACGTCGAGCCACGCGATGATCGGGCCGGCAGTGGTCGCCAACAGGCACGCAACCAGCACGAACGCGAGGTGCTTCACGTATTCGGTCCGCTCTTCGAGTGAGCCGCGCCGCACCTGCGACGCCATCGCGGCGGCGGTGATGAGCGTGCCGGTCACGGCGGCGGCGCTCACCAGCCACGCCATGAAGTCGAGCAGTTTCGACACTGCCCTGTCCGAATTGGTGTTGATCGTGTACGGATCGATGGCCGGCGGTGAGAACTTCACGCTGTTGATCGGAGTGTCACACTCGAACTTTCCGGCGTGTACGACGCCCGAAATCGTGCAGCTCGTCGCCCCGGTGATCTCGACGTTGTCGTTGGTGACCGACTCGCCGGCGAGACCGGTGTGCATCTCGATGTCCATCTTCACCGTGTCGCCCGACGTGTACGGGGCGGACAGGTCGTAGGACCCATGCGTCGAATTCTTCTGTCCGGTGCAGATGCGGTCACTGCCGTTGCCGCGCGGCCTGGCCATGGTGGTGGTCGTCTTGAGGCAGAGGGTGTAGATGTAGACGGCATGGCTGCCGTGGATCCTCACGGTGTAGGTGTCCTCGGCCGCCAACGCCGCCGAGGGTGCCAGCAGGCCCATCCCCAGCAGGCTGACGATGACGGCCGCCGCGCTCCGGGCAGCCCTGGTCACGGCTGCCTCCGTCGCTCGCCGTGAGCACCCACCACGGTGGACAGGCGGGACAGTTGCCGGGGCGGTCGCTTCGGCTCCGCACCCACCCGGTACGACGGGATCCACGGCAGCCGGTGCACCGGGGCGATCGACCGCAGCAGCCGGATCCGGCCGAGCAGCGGCGACGGAAGCCGCCCCGGAGCGTCCGCGATCAGCACCACGCCGAGCAACCGCATCCCGGCCGGGTGCCGACCTTCACGCATCGCGTGCAGCGCGCGGGAGACCGCCCGCAGCCCGTCCAGGTTCGTCCGCCCGACCACCATGACCTGCGCGGGCTCGGCGAGGGCCGGGTCCGGCCACCGGCAACCGATGTCGGTGCCGCCCAGCAGCCGGGTGAGCGTGGTCGCGCCGGCACCACCGTGGGCACCGATCCACCCGACGCCGTCCCCGGAGAGGCCGTCCCGCCGCCAGGCGGGGACATCGTCGTACGCCCGGGTACCGGATGGCTCGTCCGGCCCCGCGCCCACGATCCGCCGCAATGCCACGGACCCGTTGCCCATGTTGCCTCGCCTCCCTCCGCTGCTCGCCTTTCCGGTCACCGGCGGATCCCAGGGCACCAGTGACAGCCGCTTAACGGCGCGGTAGGTCCCTCGGTTCAGGGCGGGTTCAGACTTTTTCCCGGCCCCGCTCGCGGCCGGCCACGAGCGGTCCACCGCGCCGGCCGGCCAGCAGGCGACCGGTTCTCAACACCACGGATGACTGCGGACCTGGGCGGATTCCGCTCCCGCCGGCGCGCTTCGCCGAACGGACGGGCACCCATGAGTCCGGGGGTCTGCACGGACGACCTCGGGCCGGCGGTTGGTCCACCGGCCCAAGTGCCCTTCCCGGTCCGCGTACCGGGTAGATGATGACCCCGTTCGCTACTTCCTACCCTTGCGCTGTTGACTGCCGCTGCCCTGGCCCGGGCCGGCTCCGGGCCCCCAGGCCGCCTGCGGATTCTGCTGATATCCGTAGCCGCCACCCGACGGGTGGCTCACCGAACTGGATCGCCCCACCGAGGGCCGTTTCACGCTACCTTGTGACTGCACTGCGGCGGCTGTGGCCCGAGCCACTCTCTTGTCATGGTTCTGGTAGAACTTCCTCAGTGCCTTCTGCACGTCTCTCGGCATAGCCGTCCAGGAGTCCATACTGAGGATCTCCTCCCGGTGCTGGATGAGGAAGTGGTTGCCGGTCTTGCCGGGATCCTCGCGTCCGGCGTTGATGGTGTTAAGGGCGGCAGCGGCGGCGGAGATCACGGTGCCGGCGAAGGCGATGTCCGTCCGTCCCGCCGCCAACGCCGCTCCAGCACTGACCAGCCCGCCGCTGGCGGTGAACAGGTTCGCCGCCAGCTGCACCGCCGGCTTGCTCCCCGCTTTGGTGAGCGGGTGAACCTTCGGGGCTGACAGACCGGTCTGCGGGTCGATATGCCCCCGCTCCATCGCCTTACGGGCGTCTTCGAACGTGTTGTACAAGCCACCGACAACGGTCATGACTCCGCCGGCACCCTGTACGTAGGACGCGGCTGATGCCGTAGCGGGATAGGCGCCCTGCATCGCGGCACCGGCGAGGCTCGTCACCATCCCTGCCGATTGCAGCCAGTAGAACGTCCGCTTGCCGAACTTCGCCAGCAGCGATCCGTCCTCGGCCTGGGCGACCACATCCGCGCCCGGCACGTCGTACAGCGAGACCGAACTTGTGGAGTCGTTCGAGCCGGTCGGCGATGGCGGTGAGTCATACATGACGCCTTCTTGGATCGGATCGAGCGGGTTTCCGAAGAAGGACGCGCGCTGGGTGTAAGAGCTGGAGGGCAGGGGCCCCTGCGCCTCGACGTCATAGTCCACCGGCGGCTCCGAGCCCCGCCGCCGCCGATCGGTGAAACTCAGATCATTGAACTCGCCCGACAGATCAGACACGGTGTGCTCCTTGCGTCATCGACGATTTCCGACGCCAGCAGGACGTGCCGCACATCCCGCCGGTTCAGTTCCGACAGGCGGAACTTGAAATCGTCGTCAGAGCGGCGGGAGCTACGGGAGCAGCCGATGGCCCGGGCCCGCCGGGCAGGCCCTCTCGCTCCAGCGGACGTCGATCTGCACGGAGTGAGGCGGAGGAGACCTACGGTCAGCGGGGTGCGGCGGGATCCCGGGCGATCGGCGCGGTAACGATCGCGGAGCCGTCGACCAGTCCGACGGTGATGAACGACAGTTCGTCGATGGGCAGGGAGGTCTCGCCGGCCACCTCCTGCGGCCCGGACGAGGCGGTCCAGTCGCGCACCACGTGGGTGACGCCGTCGCGGGTCACCGCGAACAGCCGGTACCGGATGCCCTGCCGCAGACCGGTGGCGGTGATCCGGATGGTGGCGCTACCTCCCTCGCCGGCGATGACGGCGACGGAGAGGCTGGCGCCGTAGCCGGGCGCCTCCCCCGAGGCGGTCAGCACCGGGTCCGGGCCGGCGGTCCATTCGTTGACCGCCACCGCCCCGCCGGCCAACGCCAGGACGACCACCGCCGCGGCGACCCACAGGCCCCGCCGTCGACGCCGCGGGCCGGCCGCCGACGGCGGACGCC
>NZ_JBXUOW010000041.1:0-48142 GCF_057196645.1 Micromonospora sp. ATLC16 | reverse complement strand
CGGTGGCGGCGAGCCGGCGGGTCGAGCCGACGAACCGGCGCAGCGGGACGTGACGGCGCCGACGAACCCGACCGGCCACAGTGCCTCGTCGGGCGCCGGCACGGCCGACACCGGCTGGCCCGGCGACCCCGAGTTGGACGTGCCCGCTGCCGGGTCCGTCCGGGCGCTGGCAGACCTGCCCGTCACGCCGCTGGCCGAGGCGGTCGACCGGTTCTGGTTGCCGCCCGTGCCGCTGCCGGACCGTCCACCGAGCCTGACCGCCCGACCGGACCTGTTGCTGCGGCAACTGGGCGCGCCCGCGCCGGCCATCGGCGGGCCCGGACTCGTCGAACGCCTGCGCCACGCCTACCGCCAGCTCGGCGAGCAGTGAGTCACCACGACCGTCCGGGTCACAGCCAACGTTGCCGGAACCGCCACATCAGTGCCGCGTTGGTCAACAACACCACCGCGAAGATCGCCCCGGCCAGCCGGCCGGCGAGTACGGTGGTCGCCGGCAGCGCCGCCCAGAGCACGACGGTCAACAACAGCAGCCAACGGCCGTGTCGGCCCCGGGCCCGGTGGTCGAGCCGGGCGAAGAACGCCGGATCACTCTCCCGCAGGTGGCGGGTGATCTGCTCGAATCTGCGTTGATCCTCTTTGCTGAGCATGTGCCTTCCCCTCACGCGTTCAGCAACGGTGCGACGGAGTACCCGCTGCGGAGAGGGCTCACGCGCTCTTCCTGGTGCCACTTTCACCAGGTGACGAGCCACCACAGCGGCACCTTATCCGTACCTTAATTTTTACTAAGCCGCCGAACCGGACCCGCGCCGCCCGCGTGCCCGGGAATGGCGCTGGTGTGCGCGGTGGTCGGGGAAATATGCCTGCTCGCGGCGTGTCTACCCAACTGGCCGGTAGCCGGCGGTCCGTCACCCGCGCTGAAACTCGTCTTAAGTGCGCGGGGGAGACGTGAACGGCTGCCTTGTTAGGCCGGACGCCGGTGACTACGTTCCCCTGGCAACCCCCTCGAACATCAGTCGCCGCACCTCGGGCCGGGTCACGGTCGTGCGGTGGCGTTAGAAACAGGAACGGTATATGGCCGACCATCAGGTGCCACCACACCGACGGCAGGACGATCGCGGATGGGACGGGCGTCGGTACCCGCAACCACACCCCCAGCATGTCGATCCGACCCATCGCACCGATCCGTACCGGCCGGAGCCCTACGTTTACCAGGGCCAGCGGCCGGCCCCGAACCCTGGACCGCAGTGGATCGGCCCGGACGGGCACGGCGTGCCGCTGGACCAGGCCCGGCCCGGCGGTGAACTGCCCGACCTGGACGGTGACGGCGAACCCCGCCGTGCGTCCGGCCGTCGCCGAGCGTTGGCCACCCTCGGCGGTAGCGCCGCCGTCGTGGCCGGTGGCGCGATGCTCGCGATGAATCCCCGGGTACGCGCCTTCTTCGGTGATGAGGCGGCGGTGGCCGGTGACGCCACCTTCGCCAAATCGACCGACGGTTCGCCCGCCCGCCCGAGCGGGCAGCAGGCGAGCACGGTGCGCACGTACACCGAGCAGAACGACAGCTACATGGGCTCCCGGGGCGGCGAGGCGCTGAAGAGGAACGCGCCGAAGGGTGGCCGCACCTTGTCCGGTCCGGCCGCCGCGGCGGCGGATACCAAGGTCACCGTCAAGACGGTGCTCGCCAAGGATCCGGAGCTGCACCTGGCCCGCCGGCTGACCTTCGGCCCCACCGCTGCGGTACTCGCGGAGATCAAGGAGCGCGGAATCGACGGCTGGCTGCGCTGGCAGCTGGAGCCGGAGAAGATCGCCCCGACGAAGGCGGAGTTGAAGCTCGCCGAACTGCCCACTCTCAAGCTCTCGCCGACGCAGTTGCGCGACCAGCGCGATCAGCTCAACGATCGTGGCGCCCAGCCCGAGCGGGAGATGGTGGATGCCACCATCGCCCGGCAGATCTGGTCCGATCGTCAGCTGTTCGAGGTGATGGTCGACTTCTGGAACGACTTCCTGCACGTGGCCGCCGAGGTCGACGGCGCGGACATCTATCGCAACTCGTTCGACCGGGACGTCATCCGTAAGCACGCGCTCGGCAGCTATCCGGAGATGTTCCTGGCCGCCAACCGGCATCCGGCACTGCTGCTCTACCTCAACCAGGTCGATTCCCGCGCCGACGCGGTCAACGAGAACCTGGCCCGGGAGAACCTTGAGCTGTACTCGGTGGGTGTCGACGGCGGCTACACCGAGGCCGACGTCCGACAGGCGGCCCTGTTGCAGACCGGCCGGGGCGTCAAGGACGGCAGCTACGTGTTCCGCCCGGAGCGGCACTACGTCGGCAAGGTGAAGATTCTCGGGTTCACCCACGCCAACAACTCTGCCGACCCGCAGAAGGCCGAGGCGGCGATCGACGCGTACCTCACGTATCTGGCGCTGCACCCGTCGACGGCGCGGTACGTGGCGCAGAACCTGGCCGTCCGGTTCGTCTCGGACACCCCGCCGAAGTCCCTTGTGGACAGGCTGGCCAAGGCGTACACCAACAGCAGGGGCCGGATCAAGCCGGTGCTGCTCACCCTGTTCAGCTCGTCGGAGTTCTGGGCGGCTGTGGGCCAGAAGGTACGCCGTCCGCTGGAGTACCTGGTGGCCACCTACCGCACGCTTGGTGTGTCACCCGAGGCCGCGCCCGGCCACGACAACGGCGGCAACCAGCGGACCCCGTACGCCCGGGGCCTACGGCAGATCCACGACAAGCTGCGCCAGCTGGGTCACTCCCCGATGGGTCAACCGACGCCCGACGGCTACCCGGACGTCTACCTCGCGTGGACCTCCGTCGGCACCATGGTCAACGGCTGGAACGAGGCCCATGACCTGCTCGCCGCCAACCGCACCATGTTCACCTTCACCCGTGCGGAGAAGCTGGTCGCCAAGCCACCGGCCACCGCCGGAGCTTACGTCGACGCACTGGCCCGACGGCTGATCCGGCAGCCGCTCACCGACCGGGAACGGGCGCTGATCCTCGGCGTGGCCGGGGTCTCCGCCGGCACGAAGGTCGACGCGACGTTCAACGGGGCCATCACCGCCGTCGCGCGGGCGATCCTCGCATCCCCCCAGCACCACCTCCGGTGAGGCATCCGATGGAGAAGACTGTGTACCCGTATCACCTGCACCCCGACTGCCCCGACGTGCGACGGCTGGCCGACAATCCGGCCGAGGCACTACTGCGGGCGGAGGCCGACGTGGTGGCCGCCGAGAACGCCGCCGAGGCCGACCGCTACCGGCGGCTGGAGGAACTGGAAGAGGCTCAACAGGACGGCCGTGGGGTGACCCGGCGTACCTTCGTGGCCGGGGCTGCCGCCACCGCCACCGCGCTGGCGACCGCCCAGTTCGTGACCACCTCGGCGTCGTTCGCGGCGACCAAGACGGGCACGCTGATCCATGTCTTCCTGTACGGCGGCCTGGACGGCCTGAGCCTTATCGCGCCGGACAACGATCCGGTGCTCGACCGGGCCCGGCCCGAGCTGCTGCTGCCCAACGACTCACTGGCTCTCGGCCGGGGTTTCAAGCTCACCAGCGCCTTCGCGCCGCTGCAGCCGTGGCTGCGGTCCGGACAGCTGGGCTTCGTCCCTGGTGTCTCCGACGAGCGGCTGTCCCGCAGCCACTTCCAGGCCGCGGACGCCTGCAACCTCGGCGGCCTGCCCGGCGAGACCGGCGGTCGGGGCTGGCTCGACAGCCTGGTCGACGCGCTCGGCAAGGGCACCGCCTTCCGCAGCGTCGGCATCGGTAGCACCCTGCCCCGGTCGCTGGTCGGCAACAACGGCGCCCTCTCGCTCAACAACGTCGGCTCGTTGCGCCTGGCCGGCAATGAGCGGCAGCGGGAGGCCACCGAGAAGGCGATCAAGGGCCTGTTCACCGGCATCAACCACCCCGTGGAGGACGCGGTGCAGGCCGGGCTCGGCGCACTGGCCACCGCGCGCAAGCTCGCCGCCGAGCCGTACCGGCCGGCCGAGGGCGTCGAGTACCGGGGCATCGGCTCCGCCTTCCAGGCCCTCGCCCAACTCATCAAGGGCGATGCCAACGTACGGGTGGCGACCGTCGGGATGGGCGGTTACGACACCCACGAGAATCAGGGCACCACCAACGGCGGCCAGTTGTACCGGCGGTTGAACGAGTTGGCGGCGGCGCTGGCGGCGTTCTTCACCGATCTCGGTGACCAGGCCGCGGACGTGACGGTGATGGTCTCCAGCGAGTTCGGTCGCCGGGTCGCGTCCAACCGTGGCGGCACCGACCACGGTCACGGCGGCGTGGTGACCATCCTGTCCGGGCGCAAGCTCGCCGGCTCGCTACTCGGGGCCTGGAACGGACTGGACGCCCTCGACTCCGGTGACGTGCCCGAGTACAACAACATGTTCAACGTCTACGGGTCGGTGGCGCAGGGTCGGTTCGGGCTGACCAACGCGGAGGTGGACAAGATCTTCCCCCGGATGAAGTACGCCCCGATGAAGCTGTACGCGTGACCCACCCCGGCCTCTACTCCGACCGCCGGACCGCAGCGCACTCCCGGTCCGGCGGTCGGCCCACCACCGGAAGTCCGTTGCCGGTCGTGCCACGGCGTGGTGCCGGCGGCCGGCGGCTGCTGGTCGGGCTGTTCCTGCTCGGGCTGGTCGCCGCCGTGCTGCCCTGGTGGACCGACACGGCGTCCGGCTCGCTGGTCGGCGGCACCGCGATGCTCACCGCCGCGGGTCAGATCAGCGGCCTGCTCGCCGGTTACCTGCTGCTCGTGCAGGTGTTGATGATGAGCCGGCTGCCGGTGCTGGAGCGGGTGGCCGGTGGCGAGCGGATCGCCCGCTGGCATCGGGACGTCGGGGCCACCCTGCTGGTCGCGGTGCTCGCGCACATGTCCCTGATCCTCGTCGGCTACGCCCATCTGGAAGGGCGGTCGCCACTGAGCCAGGCCGGCGTGATGCTGCGCGACTACCCGGACATGGTCGCCGCGTTCGCTGCCGCCGGCCTGCTGGTGCTGATCGGGCTGACCGGTGTCCGGGCGGTACGCCGGGCGCTGCCCTACGAGCTGTGGCACGCGACCCACCTGGCCGCGTACGCGGTGCTGCTGCTCGGCTACGCCCACCAGTTCAGCAACGGCGCCCAGCTGTTCCGCCCCGGTCCGGTGCGTACCGGGTGGATCGGCTTCTACGTGCTGGTGGTCGCCGCGCTGCTGTACGGCCGGGTGATCTCCCCGCTGGCGTTCAACCTGCGGCACCGGCTGCGGGTGGCCGACGTCGTCGCGGAGAACCCGGACACCGTGTCGATCTATCTGACCGGTGAGCGGCTCGACCGGCTGACGATGCTCGGCGGGCAGTTCTTCCGCTGGCGGTTCCTGACCAGGGGATGCTGGTGGCAGTCCCATCCCTTCTCGGTGTCCGCCGCGGCCAACGGTCGCTGGCTGCGCCTGACCGTCAAAGTGGTCGGTACGCACACCCGTGACCTGCGTGAGCTGGAGCCGGGGGTCCGGGTCTGGGCGGTCGGCCCGTCGGGCACCTTCACCGCGGCGCACCGCCTCCGCGAACGGGCCCTGCTGATCGCCGGTGGCAGCGGCATCACCCCGCTGCGGGCGATGCTGGAGGAGTTGCCGCCGGGTACGGCGCTGATCTACCGGGTGCGTGCCCCCTCCGACGTGGTGCTGCACCGGGAGCTGGACTGGCTGGCGCAGGCACGTGGCGTCCAGGTCTGGTATGTGGTCGGCTCGCGTGACGATCCTGGGCCCCGGCAGGTGATGACCACCGACGGCCTACGCCGGTTGGTGCCTGACGTGGCCGAGCGTGACGTCTACCTCTGCGGCCCGCCGGGAATGATCGAGCAGAGCCGGCAACTGCTCCGCCGGGCCGGCGTTCCACGCCGGCAGATCCACCTCGCCACCTTTGAACTCTGAGAGGCATCGCCGCATGCGTCGCGTCCTGTTCGCAATCACCGGCCTGGCGGCCAGTACCACCGCGCTGGTGGTGCTCAAGGCGGCACCGGACACCAGCCGGGTGGCCCAGGAGCTAACCGCGCCGGTGACACCCAGTGCCAAGGCGTCGGCCACGGCAGCCCAGCCGACAACCGAAGCGACCGCAACGGCAGGTCCACGACCATCGGCCAGCAAGTCACCCGCACCGAGGCGGAGCACGGCGAGCCCACCTGCCGGCCGTTCCGGGTCGTCGGGCGGCGTCACGAAGAAGCCGTCGGCAGCACAGCCGAGCACCGCCGCCCCGCGACCCACGGTCCGCCGGGTCTTCGGACCGGTGGTCAGCAACGAATTCGGAAACGTGCAGGTGGCGATCTCGCTCACGGGCAGCCGGATCGTGGCCGCGGAGGCGTTGGAGCTACCGGAGCGGACAGCCCAGTCCGACCAACGCAGCAGCCGAGTCGACGATCGGTACAGCGGCACGGCGGGACTGGTGGTGCAGCGCCAGAGCGCCGACCTGGACACCGTATCCGGCGCGACGGCGACGAGTGAGTCCTACCGGGAGTCGTTGCAGGCCGCGATCGACAAGGCCCGATGAGCGCGGACACCTCGACCCGACCCGGCTTGCGTCGGGTCGAACACGTGATGGGTACCCCGGTCAGCCTCGACATCGCCGACGACCGGTCCACGACCGAGCTGGGCGAGCTGGCCGACGAGGTGTTCGCCTGGCTGCGCGAGGTGGACGCGAGGTTCAGCACGTACCGGCCGGACAGCGAGGTGTGTCGCCTCGACCGGGGCGAGCTGCTGCTCTCCGAGGCGTCGGCCGACCTGCGCCGGGTGCTGGAACGGTGCGCCGACCTGTGGGGCGTCACCGACGGTTTCTTCGACGCGTACGCCACCGGTCGGCTGGACCCGTCCGGCTACGTCAAGGGCTGGGCGGTCCAGGTGGCCTCGGACCGGTTGCGCGCGACGGGCGTCGACAACCACTGCCTGAACGCCGGTGGTGACGTCCGGGTGCGGGGCTGCTCCTCGACCGGGCTGCCGTGGCGGATCGGTGTGCGGCACCCGTGGAACCCGTCGGCGGTCTGTATGGTGCTCACCGGGACAGACCTGGCGGTCGCCACGTCGGGTGTCTACGAACGTGGCCCCCACGTGCGGGATCCTCGTCGTGGCGCACCCGCCCGGGGCCTGCGCTCGGTGACGGTGGTCGGGCACGACCTCGGACTGGCCGACGCGTACGCCACCGCGGCGACGGCCATGGGCCTGGCCGGGGTCGGCTGGCTGGATCGGCTGCCCGGGCACCGGCACATGGTGGTCACCGACGACGCGCGGTGCCTGCACTCCACCAACCTGCCACTGGACGACAACCCCGCCGACTGACCGTCGAGCAGGCTGCGCGCCGAGCAGGCTGGTGGCGGCGGGCCAGCTGGTGGGAGGTGGTTGCCGGGTCAGGGCCAGCGGGTTGGACGGTAGGTGATGGCTGGGCGGGATCCGGTCGGCCGGGGACGGCCGGGCCGGGCGCCCGGGGGACGGGTGGCCGCCCATCGGTGGCCGGGCCGGTGTCGCCGGGGCGGCTCTGCTCCGCCCGGGTGGTGTCTGGTGTCGCCGGTGGACATCGCATCCCCGCTCCCGGCGCAGGCGCGCCGTCGAAGATTCAACGAGCGCCGGTCGGTTCTGGTCTCGCTGCCGGTGCGGCGGAGCGCGGCGGCGTTCCGGCAGGGGCCGGCGACGGCCGAACCCGGTACCCGGTCAGCGGCCTCGGCGGGGCAGCGGAAGATGCCCGGGGACCAGCGCCGAGGTCAGCGTCACGCCGGTCGCCCGCAGCGCCTCGACCAGCGTGTTCTGCACCAGGTAGGCGTCGGGCAGCTGCCACCGGGCCTGCTCCGGTGCGACCGCCCAGCGGAGCTGGCCCTCGGGCAGCCGGGTCGGTGGCGCCGGAACCCACGAGCCACGACCGTGCAGCACCACGTCGAAACAGTGCTCCAGTTCCGGTCGCAGCGGGTCGCCCGGCCGGACCAGGAACATCCACCGCCCGGTCGGGGTGACCAGCACCGGTCCGCGTACCCCCGGGCCGACCGGGTGGACGCGCACCGCATCCAGGACCAGCCGGCCCAGGTGGGTGGGAACCTCCAGCACGTCGAAGCAGCGGCCGGTGGGCAGCAGTACGCCGTGTGGCCGGGACCGCCACCAGGTGGCCACTCGCGCCGGGTCGGTGCTGGCCGCGTGCTCCCAGTCCTCCAGGGCGGGATGGCAGCCGACGGTCGGGCAGCCGGCCCGGCCGCAGACGAAGCGGTTCCGCGCCAGGCAGGCGCCCGGGGTGATCGCCCAGCCGTGCAGGGCGTACCGCACGGCGATCCGGCGCAGCCGTACCCGTTCCAACGGCGACAGACGTGCCACGCGCGGTGCGACATTCCCCCACATTGGTGCCATCTCCCCTCGCCGCGCCTGACCGGCGTCAGCTCGTACGTCGAGACCCGTCACTGCCGCAGCCCGCCATCGTTCTGTTTGACAAAGTGGCCGATGCAACTTGCACGAAAGTACGAGGCTCGGCCGGACGGCTGACGTACTTCCTGTGCGACCAGCGGAAACTTGAGATCCGGACGGATCGCCGCGCCCACGAAACGGCCCCCGGCCCTCGGCCAGGGCTCCAGCAAGGGGAGGACCGGGAGATGGACGAGCTACCCATCGGGCGGCGGGTGGCGTACTGGCGCGGTCGGCGGAAGATGTCGCAGCAGGTCTTCGCCGACCGATTGGGCAAGTCGAAGAGCTGGGTCGACAAGATCGAGCGGGGCGTACGGCGGCTGGACAAGTTCTCCGTGCTCTACGAGATCGCCGACATCCTTCAGATGGACGTGCAGTTGCTGCTCGGCAAGGACCCGGAGCGGCGCACCGACGCGCTCAACTGCATCGACCAGTTCGAGGTCGAGGAGATCCGGGCCGCGCTGGAGCGGTACGACTCGATCAGCGCGTACTTCGACGCGGCACCGAGCCCACCGCCGCTGGCCGACATGAGCAAGGCGGTCACCCACGCCTGGCTGACCTACCAGTACGGCCGCTACGGGATGCTCACCCGGGCCCTGCCGAAGCTGCTCCGCGATGCCCAGGCGGCCGACGCCGCGTACGCGGGAGACCAGGCCCAGCGTGCCGCCCACCTGCTCGGGCAGGTCTACCAGCTCGCCTCCTCGGTGTTGCGCAAACTCGGCGAGTGCGATCTCGCCTGGCTCGCCGCCGACCGTTCCATCGCCGTCGCTCAGCGCGCCGACGACCAGCTGCTCGCCGGGGTCGCCGCCACCCGGGTCTGCAACGCGCTGGTGGCGATGGGTCGGCCCCGGTCGGCGCTCGAGCTGAACGTGCGGATCGCCAACCAACTGGCCCCGGGCGGCGGCAACGACAGTCGTCCCGAGCGCCTCTCCGTCTACGGGATGCTGCTGCTCCAGGGTGCGATGGCCGCCTCACGCACCGGCGACAGCGCCACCGTCGAAGATCTGCTCGACGGAGCCCACACGGCGGCGGTCGAGCTCGGCGGCGACCACAACCACTACTGGACCTCGTTCGGGCCGACAAATGTGGAGCTGCACCGGGCGGCGGCCGCCGTCGAGCTGGGCGACGGAGGGCGGGCCGTCGAGGTGCACCGCCAGAAGATCGAGCCCGCGTCGTTCGACGCCATGCTGCCCGAACGCCGGGCGCATCACCTGCTCGACCTGGCCCGGGGGTTCGCTCTGATCGGCGACGTGGCCAACGCCGGGGAGATGCTGTTGCGCGGTGACCGCCTGGCACCGTCCGAGATTCGCTGCCGCCCGATCGCCCATGAGGTGATGTCGGACGTGCTTCGTCGCACACGTGGTGCGCCGCCTGCTCCGATCGCGGAGTTGGCTGAGCACATGGGAGTAGGAGTATGACCTCGGAGCCGGCATGACCGGTTCGCACCGCCACGACGGGCACCGCCAGGTGCTCTACATCATCGCCTGTGGCTCGCCACTGGCCCGAGACGTGGGCCGGCTCGTCGACCTGGCCCAGCGGGACGGCTGGGACGTCTGCGTGATCACCACGCCCGACGGTGCCAAGTTCGTCGACCGCACCGCCCTGGCCCGTCAGACCGGTCATCCGGTACGCACGCACTACAAGAACCCGGGCGACCCCGACGTGCTGCCCACCGCCGACGCCATGATCGTCTGTCCGGCCACCGTCAACACCGTCAACAAGTGGGTGGCCGGCATCGCGGACACCCTCGCCCTGGGACTGCTGGTGGAGGCCCAGGGCCGGGGGATACCGCTGGTGGCCGTGCCGTACACCAACGCGGCGATGGCCGCCCACCCCGCCTTCCGGGCGGGCCTCGCGCGGCTCTCCGAATGGGGGGTGGGCGTGCTCTTCGGTGACGACGTCTACCCCCTGCATCCGCCCGGGACGGGTGAGCGGCACCAGCACACCTTCCCATGGGCGGTGCCGCTGACCGCCGTGCGTGACCGCCTTTGCCGGACCGGTTGACCGGCATCCCACAGTTGACGCCGCCGGTCGGGCCGGGCGACAGCTCGGTACCGACCGGCACAGAGTTCACGGCCCGGCCGCGGCGAGATCCGCGGCCGGGTGACGTCCGGTGGACGCGCTGACGCCGGTAAGCTCACCGGCCGTGAGCACAACCGCAGCCGTGCCGACCGTCGCCGACGTGGTGGCCGAGGTGGCGCGGCACTACCCGCCGGCCTGGGCCGAGGAGTGGGATCGGGTCGGCCTGGTGCTCGGTGAGCCGTCCGCCCCCGTCCGCCGGCTCCTCTGCGTCGTGGACGTGGTTCCCGAGACGGTCGCGGAGGCGCTCGACGCGGGCGTCGACATGATCATCGCCCATCATCCGCTGCTGCTGCGCGGAGTGTCGTCGGTGGCACCGACCACCTACAAGGGCCGCATCGTCCACCAGCTGATCAAGGCCGATGTCGCGCTGTATGTCGCGCACACCAACGCCGACGTGGCCGTGCCGGGAGTGTCCGACGCCCTCGCCGCCCGGTTCGGCCTGCTCGACCCGCGCCCGCTGCAACCGGCCCGCCCCGGCACCCCCGCCGAGGGGGAGGGGCGCGGTGCCGGCCGGATCGGCCGGCTGCCCCAACCGCTGACCCTGGCGGACCTGGCCCGCCGGGCCGCCGCCGCACTACCGGCCACCGCCGCCGGGGTGCGCGCCGCAGGCGATCCGGACCGCCTGGTGCGTACCCTGGCGGTCTGCGGTGGCGCCGGGGACAGTTTCCTGGCCGACGCCACCGCCGCCGGGGTGGACGCCTACCTCACCTCGGACCTGCGCCACCACCCGGCGGGCGAGCACCTCGCCACCGGAGGGCCGGCGTTGCTCGACGCCACCCACTGGGCCACCGAACGGCCGTGGCTGGACGACCTCGCGGCGCTGCTACGGGCCGCGCCCGGCGTCGAGACCCTGGTGTCCGACCTGGACACCGACCCGTGGACCGTGCACGCCGCCTCACCGCACCGGACGAACGCGCGCCCGGACGAACCCGCAGCGGACGACAAGGAGCCCGACCGTGAAGGCTGACCCCCAGGTCCAGCGCCGCCTGCTCGATCTCCAGGCGATCGACACCGCCCTCGCCCAGCTCGCCCACCGGCGTCGGTCGTTGCCCGAGCGGGCCGAACTGGAGGCCCTCGCCCGGGAGCTGTCCGCCCTGGAGGACGAGCGGGTCCGCGCCCAGGTGGCGGTCGACGACCTGGACCGCGACATCGCCCGGCTGGAGAAGGACGTGGACCAGGTCCGGGCGCGCAAGACCAAGGACGAGGATCGGCTGGCCGCCGGCACCGGCCCGGCCCGCGAGTTGGAGGCGCTCCAGCACGAGCTGGCCTCGCTCAACCGCCGGCAGAGCGACCTGGAGGACGCCGAGCTGGAGTTGATGGAACAGCGGGAGACCGCCCAGTCGGTGCTGGACGGGGTGGCACAGCGACTGACCGAGGTGCGGGAACGGCGGGCCGCCACCGAACAGCGGCGCGACGACAGCCTCGCCGAGATCGGACGCGAGGAGGAGTTCAAGCGCTCCGCCCGCCAGCCCTTCGCCAACGACCTGCCCGCCGACCTGGTGCAGCTCTACGACCGGATCCGCACCGACACCGGACTCGGCGCCGCGCTGCTGACCGCCGGCCGCTGCGGCGGATGCCGACTGGAGCTTTCCGGCGCCGACCTGGCCCGGATCCGCAAGGCCGACCCCGACGACGTGGTCCGCTGCGAGGAGTGTCGCCGGATCATGGTCCGCACCAACGAGTCCGGGCTGTAACCGGTGGCCGCACGCACGGTCCTCGTCGAGGCCGACGGCGGATCCCGGGGCAACCCCGGGCCGGCCGGGTACGGGGCGGTGCTCCGCGACCCGGCCACCGGCGAGGTGCTGGCCGAGCGGAACGAGGCGATCGGCACCGCCACCAACAACGTCGCCGAGTACCGCGGACTGATCGCCGGCCTGGCCGCCGCCGCCGACCTCGGTGCCGACGAGGTCGAGGTGCGGATGGACTCCAAGCTGGTCGTCGAGCAGATGTGCGGCCGCTGGCAGATCAAGCACCCTGGTCTGCGCCCGTTGGCCGCCGAGGCCGCCCAACTGGTCGGCCGGTTCACCGCCGTACGGTTCAGCTGGATTCCCCGGAACCGCAACACCCACGCCGACGCCCTCGCCAACGCCGCGATGGACGCCGCAGCCGCAGCCGGCGTCGCCACGCCGGCCGTCGAGCCGCCCCGCGTGGTCGAGCCGCCGCGTCGCCTCGGTGGCCCGGAACCCGCCGGTGGCGGTGCCGCCGAGATTGCCGCCCGGGCCGAGTCACCGGGTGCCGACCTGACCAGCGCGCCGGTGTCCTGGGAGCCCCGGCCCAGCTTCACCGCCACCCGGCTCATCCTGGTCCGGCACGGCGAGACCGAGTACACCGAGCAGGGTCGATACTCCGGTCGCGGTGACATCCCGCTCAGCAGCAAGGGTCAGGCCCAGGTGCGGGCCACGGCCGCGCGGGTGGCCGCCCTCGCGCCGGATGCGGTGGCCGTGGTCAGCTCACCGCTGTCCCGGTGTACGGCGACCGCCGAGGCGATCGCCGCCGCCGTCGGCGACCTGCCGGTACGTCGCGACGACGAACTCATCGAATGCGACTTCGGTGCCTGGGAGGGGCGCACCTTCGCCGAGGTACGCGAGGGCTGGGCCGGCGAACTCGATGCCTGGCTCGCCTCCACCCGGGTCGCCCCGCCGGACGGCGAGTCGTTCGCCGCGGTCGCCGAACGGTGCGACCGGGTGGTACGACGGCTGCTCGACGCGTACCCCGGGCAGACCGTCGTGGTGGTCTCGCACGTCTCGCCGATCAAGCTGATGCTGCGCGACGCGCTCGCCGCCACCGACTCCTTCCTGCACCGCCTCTACCTCGACGCGGCCGGCGTCTCGGTGCTGGACCGCTGGCCCGACGGCGGCGTCGCCGTCCGCTCGGTCAACGAAACCGCTCACCTCGTCGACCTCTGACCGGCCACCCCGCCCCTCTGGCTCATCCTGCACGGTCACTGACCCCGATCCACGGAGCCACCGGAAGTAAGATCGGCGGTTCAGAAGAGGGCGCGCCAGAGCAGGTAGCCACCGATGACGGTGCCGAAGCTGACGATGACCGTCTTCAGCACCACCGAGGGGAGCCGGCGGACCAGGCGGGCGCCGAGGTACCCGCCGACCAGCGTGGCCGGGGCTACCACCGCGACCCCGGCCCAGTTGACCGGGCCGGCGATGGCGAAGACGACCACGGTGGTCAGGCCGATCACGGCGGACAGCAGATTCTTGATCGCGCTCACCCGGGCCAGTGTCGCGTCCAGCACCAGGGCCAGCCCGGCGACCAGCATCACCCCGACGGCGGCGCCGAAGTAGCCGCCGTACACCGCGGCCAGCGCCACCACCACCTGAACCGTCACGGCCCGGCGGCGCGACGTCAGGTCACGCGGGTGGCCGACCAGCCGGCGCAGCGGGTCCTGGAACGCCAGCAGCGCGGTCGCCCCCAGCACCAGGAACGGTACGACCAACTCGAACGCCCGTGCCGGGGTGACCAGGAGCAGCCCCGCACCGGCCAGCGCCCCGACCACCGTGGTGGGCACCAACGCGACCAGCAGCCGCGACCGGGGCAGATCCACCCGGCTGCCCGCCACGGCGGCGAGATACCCGGGAGCGACCGACAGCGAGTTGGTGACGTTCGCCGGCACCGGCGGCAACCCGATCGCGAGCAACGCCGGAAACGTGATCAGCGAACCACCGCCGGCCACCGCGTTGACCGTACCCGCGGCGAGTCCGGCGGCGAGCAGTAACGCGGCCTCGGCGAATTCCATGATCCGCAGGCTAGCGGTCCGGAACCTGCGCCGGTTGCCCTCCCCGGCTACTCGCCGACCGGGCCACCGGCCATCTCGGCCACGATGTCGAGGTGACCGAGGTGGCGCGCGTACTCCTGCACCAGGTGAAACATCACCCGCTCCAACGATGCCGGATCCGCGCCCTCCCACCGTGGCCCCGGCGCCCCGCGCGCGGCCAGGTCGGTGCCCTCGACCACCGACCGGGTGTGCGCGCCCTGAGCCCGCAGCGCGGCCGTCAACTCCGCGAAGCTCTCCTCCGGCGTGACGTACCACCGTCCGTCACGCCAGTCGCCCCACGGGTCGGTGACGTCGCGCCCCTGGAACCCCCACTCGATCCAGCGAAGCTCCACGTGGCGCAGGTGCTTGAGCAACTCCAGCGGGGTCCAACCGGACGGCAGCCGGCTGCCCCGCCGCTCTTCCTCGGTCAGCCCGGCGGCCCTCGCCAGCACGCCTTCCCGAAAATAATCGAGGTAGCGCAGGAACACCTCGGCCCGCCCGTCGGCCGGCGCGGTCGGTTCAGGAAACGGCGGCATCGTCACCACGCCATTATCCGTACGCCCATCCCTGAGCCGTCGCACGCGCCCAGCCATGCGACCACGCCCGCGACATCCGCCGGAGCCCGGTCTGGAGTGCGATCGTGGCAGCGAAGCTGGCCGACACGCCGGCCAGGAACCCCCCCTACTGCCACGGATCGCCGGCTACCCGCGTGACCTTGCGCGAGCCTCGTGGCCGCCGATTCTGACCCAGGCGCGGCAATAGACGCGGAACCGGTGTCGTTAGGATGGGTGCGCGACGGACGAGTCGACCGGGCGGTCGCGTCGGCGGGCTGCGGCCCGCCGCCGAGGAACGTCCGGACTCCACAGGGCAGGGTGGTTGCTAACGGCAACCCGGGGCGACCCGCGGGACAGTGCCACAGAAAACAGACCGCCGCCCCCATCGGGGACGGTAAGGGTGAAACGGTGGGGTAAGAGCCCACCAGCATCCCGGGTGACCGGGATGGCTCGGTAAACCCCACCCGGAGCAAGGCCAAGAAAGGGCTGCCATCGCAGGATGACGCCCGCGCAGACGCTTGAGGGCGGCCCGCCCGATGTCTGCGGGTAGGCCGCAGGAGCCTGTCGGCAACGGCAGGCCGAGATGGATGGCCGCCGCCGGCACGCACCCAGGTGCGCGCCGCGCACAGAATCCGGCGTACAGGTCGACTCGTCCGTCGCCCACCAGCTCAGAGCCGTGATCAAGGCTGACTTCACCTTCGTCCGTCGATGGGTGTGCTGCGGCGGGTAGCTGAAGCGGGATTTCCGCCCGGGGCGCCTGTGACGGTTTGCGGGGCAGCGGGGAGGGATGGGCTGCCGCTAGGGTCCGGGAATGACGGAGAGCCCTGCCGACCACGTGGTCACCGCGATGATGGCGAGCACCGGCGACGAACGCGTCGTGCTCGACGCGTTTCTCGATTTTCATCGCGCGGTGTTGCTGGGGAAGGTGCGCGGGATTTCCGACGCCGAGGCTGCCCGGCGACTGGTGCCGTCGGCGACCACCCTCGCCGGCCTGGTGAAGCACCTGACCCTGGTGGAGCGGAACTGGTTCCGCTGTCTGCTCGCGCCCGGCCCGGGGGACGTCTATCTCACCTCGGAGGAGGACGCGACGGCCAGCTTCGCGTTGGCTGAGGGTGACACCGTCGAGCGGTTGTCGGCGGCGTACGAGGCGGAGTGTGCCCGGTCGCGGGAGGTGGCGGCCCGCTTCGACCTCGACCATGTGGTGCCCCACCCGCAGCTCGGGGAGGTTTCGTTGCGCTGGATTCTGGTGCACCTGATCGAGGAGACGGCCCGGCACGCCGGCCATGCCGACATTCTCCGCGAACTTACCGACGGCTCGACGGGCGCCACCTGACCGAGGTCCACCGCTGCTCGCGGATCAGGCGGGGGTGAGGAGTTTGGCGAGGCGTTCGGCTACCGGTGGGGCGTGCAGGTGCAGGCGGGCCACGTTGATCGCGTCGGCGCCGACCACCGAGAGCAGCGCGTGCGGGTCGACGGCGTACACCGAGAAGTAGCCGGCCTGGTTGCGGACGGTGGACTGGCGGAACTCACCCTGGCCGAGGCGGAGACTGACCTGCCGGCCGAGGCCGAAGGTCGCCGCCGCCATCGCGGCCAGGTCGTCCGGGTCCAGAGTGTCGGGCACGTCGTGCGCGATGAGCAGGCCGTCGACTCCGCCGAGGACACTTCCCTGCACCCCGGGGATCTGGAGGCGTAGCTCGTGCAGTTCGGTGCCGATCGCCGGGTACGGCAGCGACGGGTCGCCGGCCAGCGACGGTGGGAGCCGCACCGGTGGCGGAAGGTCCGGCTGCTGCGCGGTACGACGGGGAAGGAGACTGTCGCCGGTGCTCACAGTTCCAGCTGCTCCTCGATGGTGCGCAACTGGTGCCGGGCGAGCGCCAGGTTGGACCGGGTCTTGCTGAGCATCAGGTAGAGGAACAGCCCCTTGCCGTTGGTGCCGTTCAGCGGCCGGATGATGTGGTACTGACTGCCGAGGGTGATGAGCATGTCCTCGATGTCGTCGTTCAGCTTGAGCATCTCGATGGTGCGCATCTTGGCGCGCACCACGTCGGTGTTGCCGGCGGCGGCGACGGCGAGGTCGATCTCCGGAGTGCCACCGGCGACGCCGAGGGTCATCCCGCTGGTGTAGTCGACGAGCGCGGCGCCGATGGCGCCGTCGATCGTCATGGCGTCCTTCAGGGCGGTGTCGAGGTCTGTCACGTGCCTCTCCAGGGTCTGCTGACGAGCGGTAGGTGCGCACGGTACGGGGTCGTACCGGGTGAGGAAATCCCGGATGAGACTGGCACATGCAACCTCCCATCCGCATCTTGTGCAGCGCGGACGGGCTGAGCGGGCCACCTTGGGTGACCACCGGGGCGGCCGAGAATGGCCGCAGCGGCGGATGCCGGGGCAACGAGTCGGTCTGCTACCTGGGCGGATGCCAACCCGATCCGACTGAACTGCCGGGTGGGACGCTGGGGCAGCTACACACCGGTGCGCAGGCGTACCCAGGAACAGCAGGCACCGAGCACGGCGTCCTCGGCTCCGGGGGCGGGCACCTCGTCGGCGGGCGCCGGCCGCGCCAACCACCAGCGCAGCGCGTCCAGCATCAGCCGCCGTAGTGGTTCAGGCGTACTCCAGCTCACCGGGCTCGCCCCACTGCGTGCCGGCGGGCAGGAAGAACGCCGAGGTCTCCCCGCCGAGGGCGTGCCGGATGACCAGCCGGGCGTGTTCGTCGAGGTCGGGCAGCCGTCCCGGCGGGAACCACCGCACGTCCAGCGACTCGTCGTCGTTGACGCGTGCCTCGCCGCCCAGCAACCGGCAGTGGAAACCGAGGTTCAGGTACTCGCAACGGTCGCCGTTCGGGTACGTGTGCGGATGCGACACGGCGCTGCTGAGCCGCAGCGGTTCGACCGCCAGCCCGGTCTCCTCCAACACCTCGCGCACCACTGCAGTGGCGGGCTGCTCACCCGGCTCGACGAAGCCGCTCACCACCGACCAGCGACCGTCGTCGGCCCGTTGGGCGAGCAGTAGCTCACCCGCATCGTTGCGGACGATCGCGCTTACGCTGGGTAGCCAGAGTAGGCCGTGGCCGACGTGCTCGCGCATCCGCAGGATGTAGTCCGGTACGCCCATCCGGTGACCTTAGCCAATCCGCTGAGCCACCCCCGCACCCGGGCTGCTGGCGACGATTTTCGCAGTTCAGGCCCGCAGGCCAGGGACCACGTCTACTGTGGAAGGGCCCGGTGACTTGCCGTGTTCCGGTGGCGGGCGGTCGTTTCCCGGTGCACAGTGATGCCATGAGCGACAGCGGACGTGGACGTTACTACTGGTGTACGCGACACCACCGGGTCGAGTCCGGTGCCGACGTGTGCCCCGCGCGGCACGTTCTCGGCCCGTACGACTCGGCCGCCGACGCGGAGAACGCCCTGCAACAGGTGCGGGAACGCAACGAGGCGTGGGAGGCCGAGGACGCTCGCTGGACCGGGGAGGACAGGTAGACGGCGCGGGACGCCTCCCGCGCCGAGGCACTGCGTGCGTCGCGAGGGCGGCAGCACGTCCCCACGAAGGGAACCGAGATGGCCGAAGCACGACAGGCCACCCGCCCGGCCGCGAAGCGTACGCCCGCGAGGAAGACCGCCGCGACGGAACGCACTGCGGGCCTCGCCCGTACCCCGTCGACCCGCCGCGCGGCCGGCACCGCGCCGGCTGCCCGTAAGGCGACCGGCGGCGCGGCGTCGGCCAGCCGGTCGGCCACGGTGGCGCGGAAGACCGCTGCGGTAAAGAAGGCGGCCCCCGCGAAGAAGACGGTCTCGGCGAAGACCGCGCCGACCAAGGCGCCCGCCGCGCGGACCAGCCCGGCGTCGGCGCGGACCGCCACCGGCTCGCGCACGACCACGTCCGCGGCGAAGCAGGCACCCGCGAAAAGGGCGACGTCCGCGCGGGGCACGGCGGCGAAGACCCCCGCGAAGCGGGCGGCCCCGGCCCGCAAGACGGCGCCCGCGAAGAAGGCCACCTCCGCGCGGGGCACGGCGGCGAAGGCCCCCGCGAAGAAGGCGGCGTCCGCGAGGAAGGCGGCCCCGGCCCGCAAGAGCGCGCCCGCGAAGAAGGCGACGGGTACGCGGAGCACGTCGGCCGCGCGCAAGGCGCCGGCGAAGACCGCGACGTCGACGGTGAGGAAGACGGCGGCGCGCAAGAGCACGTCGACGGCGGCGCAGGCGCCCGCGAAGAAGGCCGCCGCGAAGAAGGCGCCCGCGAAGAAGGCCGCCGCGTCCAGGGCCTCCGCGAAGAAGGCCGCCGCATCGAGGGCCGCCGCGAAGAAGGCGCCCGCGAAGAAGGCATCCACGTCGAGGACGGCCGCGAAGAAGACGCCTGCGAAGACGGCCGCCGCCCGGGGCGCCGGGCGTACCGCGTCCGGCGGGCGGACCGGCACCACGCCCAGGACGGCCGGCTGACCCGGCGTACGCCGACGAACCGTCGCTCGGCGGTGGGCGCGGTGCGCCCGGCGCTGTCAGGATGGGCGCATGGTCATCCGACGTGTGCTGGCACCGCGCATCGACTTCGGGGCACTGCGCCGAGAACTGGGTCTGCCCGAGACCTATCCGGCGGCGGCGCAGCGGGAGGCCGACGAGGCAGCCTCCGCACCGCCCCGGCCGGCCGTCGACCGCACGGACGTCCCGCTGGTCACGATCGACCCGCCCGGCTCGCGGGACCTGGACCAGGCGATGCACCTCAGCCGCCGCGCCGGCGGCGGCTACCGGGTGCGGTACGCGATAGCCGACGTCGCCGCCCACGTGCGTCCAGGCGGGGTGCTGGAGGACGAGACCTGGCGTCGAGGGCAGACGGTCTACCTGCCCGACGGCAACGTGCCGTTGCACCCGTACTCGCTCGGCGAGGGCGCGGCGAGCCTGTTGCCGGATGTCGACCGGGCAGCAGTGCTGTGGACCATCGACCTGGACACCGACGGTGGCACCAGCGCGGTGGCGGTGCAGCGCGCCCTGGTCCGCAGCCGGGCCCAACTGGCGTACCCGCAGGTGCAGGCCGACGCAGACGCGGGCCGGCTGCCCGAGCCGATCGCACTGCTGCCCGAGATCGGTGCGCTGCTCACCGCGCGGGGGCTGCGCCGGGGCGCGGTCAACCTGCCGATTCCCGAACAGGACGTGGAGGCCGACGGCGACGGGTGGCGACTGGTGCTGCGGGCACCGGTGCCGATGGAGGAGCACAACGCGCAGATCTCCCTGCTCACCGGGATGGCCGCCGCCGACCTGATGCTGGCCGGTGGGATCGGCCTGCTGCGGACGATGCCCGCGCCGAAGCCCGAGGCGGTGCAGCGGCTGCGGGCCGCCGCCGCTCCACTGGGCGTGCACTGGCCGGACGACGTCGGCGTGGGTGAACTACTGCTCCGGTTGGATCCGGCTCGGCCTCGGGCCGCCGCGTTCATCGACCAGGCGGCGGAGTTGATGCGTGCTGCCGCTTACACCCCGTTCGACGGCGAGCCGCCCGAGCATCCGGCGCACGGTGGGGTCGCGGCCGCGTACGCCCATGTCACCGCGCCGCTGCGACGACTCGCCGACCGGTACGCCACGGAGATCTGCCTGGCCCTGCACGACGGCCGTGAGGTGCCCGACTGGGCTCGCGCGGCGCTGCCCCGGCTGCCGGCGGTGATGGCGGCCACGGACCGCACCGCGTCCGCGGCGAGCCGAGGCGCGATCGACCTGGCCGAGGCGGTGCTGCTGGCCAACCGGGTCGGCGAGACCTTCGACGCCGCCGTGCTCGACGTCGACGCGCCGTCGAACGGCAAGGGTCGGGCGGGGCGTCCACCCGGCGGCACGGTAGCCCTGGACGACCCGCCGGTACGCGCCCGCTGCCTCGGCGAGCTGCCACTGGGCACCCGGGTCCGGGTCCGGCTGGTTGCCGCCGATCCGGCCACCCGTTCGGTCGCCTTCGAACTCGCCTGACACTCCGGCATCGCGCCCTGACCTGCGGCTGGGGTCGCGCCATGAACTGTGCCGGCGGTTCGGCCCGCGCCGCGACCGCCGCAGCGGGCATTGTCACAGCGTCGGGCGCTGCTGCCCGGCCAGCTGGTTTGCGAGGATGACGACCATGGCATACGACCCGAGCACCCTGCCCGACGTTTCCGGGCTCACCATCGGCATCATCGGTGGCACCGGCGACCAGGGCCGGGGGCTCGCCTACCGGTTCGCCCGGGCGGGCCTGACGGTGCTGATCGGTTCCCGCTCCGCGCAGCGGGCGGCCGAGTCGGCCGCCGAGATCGCCGCGCTGCCCGGCGTGCCGGCCGGTGGCAGCGTCACCGGTGCCGACAACGACGAGGTGGCCCGGCGCAGTGACGTGGTGATCATCGCGGTGCCGTGGGACGGGCACGCCGCCACGGTCGGCGCGCTCGCCGAACCGCTCGCCGGCAAGATCGTCGTGGATTGCGTCAACCCGCTCGGCTTCGACAAGCAGGGCCCGTACGCGCTACCGGTGCCGGAGGGCAGCGCCGTCCAGCAGGCCGCCGCGCTGCTGCCCGACTCCCGGGTGTGCGCCGCGTTCAACCACGTCAGCGCTCCGCTGCTGGCCGACCCGGAGATCGACCGCATCGACCTGGACGTGCTGATCTGCACCGAGGAACGAGAGTTGGTCGGCATCGTCGGCGCGCTCGCCGCCCACATCCCGGGCATGCGCGGCATCTACGCCGGACGACTGCGCAACGCGCACCAGATCGAGGCGTTCACCGCCAACCTGATCGCCATCAACAAGCGTTACAAGGCGCACGCGGGCGTCCGCGTCACCGACCTCTGAGCGTGTTCCGGTTGACCGGGTCCTGGCCGCCCACCGCGCAGGTCACCAGGAGCAGCCGGATCCGTGGCAGCAGAAGCGTCAGCCGGCCGGCGTGTCTACTACCGCAGCTGCCACGGATCCGATCCCTTTCAGGGCGTCCGGTACTCAGAAGTTGACGTCGAAGCCGGCCGACTTGCAGGCCGCGTCGACGGCAGCGCCAGCCTTCTCGAAGGCCGGGTTGTCCGCGGCCGTCGCCGGGTCCGGAGCGTTGGCGGCCTTGCCGGCCTCCGCGCCGAACTGCTTCAACGCGGCAGCCACCTTGCTGTCGGTGGCACCGGTGGCGGCCACCCGGGTCACCTCGTTCTGCAATCCGGACAGGATCTTCTGGAACAGCGCCGGCGACAGCTCGCTACCGGAACTCACCGCGGCGACGAGATCCTCCTTCATCTTGTCGCTGGCCTGCTTCGCCGACTCGCAGAGCTGCTTGTCGCTCACCACGTCCGCCGTGTCGGCGGTCGGCGGTGCCGGGGTGGATGCGGCGGAGGTGGCGGTGGCGGATGGCACGGTGGCCGACGGCGAAGCTCCGCCCGTCGGGGCCGCCTCCTCGCCACCGCAGGCGGCCAACGCCAGCAGTGCGGCGCAGGCCAGGACAGAGAAAGTAGCGCGAACTCGATTCACGAGCGAGAACGGTAGCGGCTTTCGCGAAATCTCGCTCGCCCTATCCAGCGTCCAGGCGCGGCACCCACCAGTCGCCGAGAAGTTGGCCGAGCACCAGCAACAGCATGCTGCTCAGGAGCGCGGCGAGGAGGCCGAGGGCGAAACCGAGTGGACCACGGCTCCGCTGGCGTGGGCCGGCGGGCGGGGAGCCGGCGTGCGCCCAGGGGTGCTCTCGGGCCAACCACCACAGGAGCCCGAGCCCGAACGGTACGAGGCAGACCAGCCAGAACCAGAACCACCGCGTACCCAGCACCGGAGCGGGCCCGGTCAGTAGGACGCCGATGATGACCACGGCGGTGGCGAGGCCCGTTCCGGCGACAAGGTTCCCGGGTGGCTGGAGCGCGGCGTTGCGGCTCTCCAGGCCCGCAGCCTGCAACTGCTCGGCGATGCCGATCGCGCCTGGCCCGGTGTAGGACGCCTCGTGGGCGATGCCGGTGATCGTGACCTGCTCGAAGTAGGTGGTGTCGGTCCACCAGACCCGACCGTCGGGCGTGCGCCACCCGAACAGTGGACCGAGCGTGCCGGACGATTCCAGGTCAGCGGTGCCGAACCACGGGGTTCGCCGGTCGGCGTCCCACCGGTCACCCCACTGGTAGGCCACCACGCGGCCGGCAGCCAGATCCGCTGCCGCATGGTCGTAGCTCTGCTGCCGAGGCGCCGTCCACCAAGCCGTTCCGGCCGCGACCAGCCACAACGCGACGACGCCGAGCCGCAACACCGTCCACCAGCGCCAGCGCCGACCGGTCTTGGTGTCATCGATCATGATCACATCGTCGCAGCGGGTGTCCAGTCGCGAGCCGAGTCGGCGACCGCCTTGGAGGCCGGCAGGTTCCACAGCGGACCGGACTGTCGTACGTACGTTCTATCGTCGGTGGCGTGTTGGGGGAGTTGGAGCGGGCAGAGGTGGCGACGCGGTCCTGCGTCGATGTCGCTGTCTGGGCGATGCCCGAGAGCGAGCTGATTGATGCCCTCGAAGCTGTCCATCGGCTCGAGCAGCGGCTCGCCGCGATGAAGCTGGCGCTGGTGCGTGAGTTGGACGGCCGTGGCGTGACGGTGGCGCAGGGCGCGTCGTCCACCGCCGTCTGGCTCCGCGACCGGCTCCGGCTCGGCGTGCCGGCGGCCCGCCGTTTGCTCGACCTCGCTGAGGCGCTCGACCGCGAGTCCGACGAGATGAGCGCCGCACTCGCCGCCGGCCGGATCGATCTGGAGCAGGTCCGGGTCATCGCCGATGTCGCGGCCACGGTTCGAGGTGCGGCCGGCACCGAGGCGGCCGGGTCGGCTGTCGAACTCCTCCTCGACTGGGCCGGGCAGTTCGATCCGTCCGCCCTGCGCCGACTTGGGAGCCGGATTCTCGAACATGTGGCACCCGAGGTCGCCGAGGCGGCCACCGGTAGAGCGTTGGAAGCAGAGGCGGCCCGCGCCGCGCGTGACCGGCAGGTAATCCTCTCCGACCTGCGGGATGGGCGCACCCGGCTGGCTGACAGCCTCGACGCGGAGACCGCCGCGCTGTTGCGGGCCGCCATCGAGCCGCTCACCGCACCCGCCGGCCCGGACGATCCCCGTTCGCCCGGGCAACGGCGCCACGACGCCCTGGGCGACATCTGTCGGCTCGTCCTGGGCACCGGCGAGTTGCCCGGGCACGGCGCTGACCCCGCCCAGATCGTCGTCACCACCGGGTATGACACCCTCACCGGAAGCCTTGGGCCCGGCACGCTGGACAGCGGTATCACCCTAACGCCCGCAACAGTGCGCCGGTTGGCCTGCGACGCGGCGGTGCTGCCCGCAGTGCTCGGCGGCGCAGGTCAGGTTCTCGACGTGGGCCGGCAACGTCGGCTCATCACCGGGCCGCTGCGGCGGGCGCTGGTGCTGCGAGATCGGGGCTGTGCCTTTCCGGGCTGCGACCGGCCGCCCCGCTGGTGTGAGGGCCATCATCTGCGACACTGGGCCGACGGCGGCGTCACCAGCCTCGCCAACGCGGTGCTGCTCTGCCGCCACCATCATCGTCACGTGCACCAGCACGGCTGGCAGGTCCACCTCGCCGCCGACGGTCATCCAGAGTTCATCCCGCCCGCCTGGCTCGACCCCGGTCAGCGTCCCCGTCGCAACCACCTACACCACTCGCCTGCGCCCGGGACGCCGTGGCCAGCAGACCCAGCGTCCGGCCGGTCGAAGCCGTCGACCTCGATGCCCGCGGGCTCGCCCACGCTCGTGCCCAGCGCCCCGGCACAGATGGCCTCCGTGTTCGCCGGGTCGCGATTGCTGACGCAGGTGTCGGCCGGGCCACGAGCCCGCGCGGTCGTAACCCGTCCAACGGCCAGCCGGGAGGCGCGACTGCCGGGCGGGGCGGAACGGCAGGCCACGAGGCGCCCGTTCGGTCGTCCCGTCCGCCGGACGCACCCGCCCTGACCGTCGAGCCATTGCCGACAGCCATCCGTTGCGATACGCCGACGCTTGTCGATGACCGGCCGCCGACGGACGATCCTGGAGCACCGATGGGGTGTGGGTCGGTGGAAAGCCGCCGCCGTGTCGGTGGCCGAGGCTAGCGTCCGACGGTGAACAGGTCACCGCGTGAAGTTGTCCGACGACGGCACCGTCACGGTGCCGTTCGAGAAGCAGATGTGGGGGGATCTGTACGGCATGTGTGTCGACAGGTTCGGTGTTCCGTGGATGGTGAACGTCGTGCAGTCGCAGTGATCCGCCGTTAGTCGGCGACGCCCGCCAGGCCGGCGGCAGCGGTCGGGCCGGGCGTGGCAGGGCGATGGCAGCTCCGGCCGCTACCGGCGGGTGGAAGCCAGGGCTGCCACGGCCGTCGTCCCGGCCGGCCCCGCGTCGTCGCCGCGGCGACTCCGACCATCAACTCACCCGGCGACCCCGACCGTCGCGCGGGTGAGTTGATCGTCGTGGCCGGTCTGCCACAGACCAACAGACGGTCAGAAGGTGTGTTCGGCGGCGGGGAACTGGCCGGAGCGGACCTCGTCGGCGAAGCGGCGGGTGGCCTCGTCGAGGGTGTCGGCCAGGGCGGCGTAGCGCTTCACGAAACGTGGCGCCTTGCCGGTGCGCAGGCCCGCCATGTCCTGCCAGACGAGCACCTGGGCGTCGGTGTCCGGTCCGGCGCCGATGCCCACGGTGGGGATCGGCAGCTCGGCGGTGACCCGCTTGGCCACGTCACCGGGCACCATTTCGAGCACCACCGCGAAGGCGCCCGCCGCAGCGACCGCCCGCGCGTCGGCCAGCACCTCGTCGGCGGTGTCGCCGCGGCCCTGCACCCGGTATCCGCCGATTGTGTGCTCGCGCTGAGGGGTGAAGCCGATGTGCGCCATCACCGGGATGCCGGCACCGACGATAGCCTCGATCTGCGCGGCGCAGCGCTGGCCGCCCTCCAGCTTCACCGCGTGACAGCCGCTCTCCTTCATGAACCGGACGGCGGTGCGCAGCGCCTGGGTCGGACCCTCCTCGTACGAGCCGAAGGGCAGATCACCGACGACCAGGGTCTGCCGGGTGGCCCGGACGACCGCCCGTACCAGCGGCAGCAGTTCCTCGGCGGTCACCGGCAGGGTCGTCTCGTAGCCGAACACGTTGTTCGCCGCCGAGTCGCCCACCAGCAGCACCGGGATTCCGGCGGCGTCGAAGATCGAGGCCGTGTACTGGTCGTACGAGGTGAGCATCGACCACCTCTCGCCGCGCTCCTTGGCGGCGAGCAGGTCACGGGTACGGACGCGACGGGTGGCCGGGCCGCCGTAGAGAGCGGTCACCTCGGCCGGAGTGGATTCCACCACGATGTTCTCCTTCCTCGAGGCCGCGTACGCGGTCCCCGGGTTCTGCCGCGATCGTCCCACTGTGCGGGCGGTCGGCGGCAGGGCGCAGTGGAGGATGTCACTGCGGCCGTGCGCACCAACGGACCGGCCGTGCGCACCAACGGACCGCCCGGAAGCCGGTCAGCCGTTCTCGCGCCACCGGTTGGTGATCGGTAGCCGCCGGTCCCGTCCGAACGCCTTCATGGAGATCTTCGTACCCGGCGCGGACTGGCGGCGCTTGTACTCGGCGGTATCCACCAACCGCAGCACCTTGTCCACCACGGCCGGGTCGTGACCGTCGGCGATCAGCCCCTCCCGGCCGAGGTCACCATCGATGTAGCCGATCAGGATCGGGTCGAGCACGTCGTAGTCGGGCAACGAGTCGCTGTCGAGTTGCCCGGGGCTCAGCTCGGCGCTCGGCGGCTTGCCGATCGAGTTCTCCGGGATCGGTGGCGTCAGGCCCAGCCGGGTCGCCTCCGTGTTGCGCCACTTGGCCAGCCGCCAGACCAGGGTCTTCCACACGTCCTTGACCGGGTTGAAGCCACCGACCGAGTCGCCGTACAGGGTCGAGTAGCCGACCGCCAGTTCGCTCTTGTTGCCGGTGGTCAGCACCAGATGGCCTTCCTGGTTCGACAACGCCATCAGGATGACGCCGCGTACCCGGGCCTGGAGGTTCTCCACCGCCACCCCGGACAGCGACATGTTTGCCAGGAAGGTGTCCACCATCGGCTGGATCGGCTCCACCCGGTAGTCCAGGCCGGTCCGCTTGGCCAGGTCGGCCGCGTCGGAGCGACTGTGCTCCGAGGAGTGCTGGCTGGGCATGGACACGCCGACCACCCGGTCGCCGCCGAGGGCGTCCACCGCGATGGCCGCCGCCACCGCCGAGTCGATGCCGCCGGAGAGCCCGAGCACCACCGAGGGGAAACGGTTCTTCTCGACGTAGTCCCGCAGGCCGAGCACCAGCGCCTGCCACACCTCGGCCTCGTCGGCCACCGGCTCGATCAGGCCGCCGGTCGCCGCCGGCCCGGTGGGCGAGGGTGGGATCGTCTCGACGGTACGCCGCACCACCCGCAGCCCGTCGGCCAACTGCTCGCCGTCGTCCGCATCGGTGCCGTCGGTGGTGGCGGGCAGGTCGACGTCGTGCACCAGCAAGTGGGTGACGAACTGTGGCGCCCGGGTCAGCAGCGTCCCGTCCCCCGCGACGATCATCGAGTCGCCCTCGAAGACCAGCTCGTCCTGACCGCCGATCATGTTGACGTACGCGATGGTGGCGCCGGCCTCGGCCGCCCGCCGGCGAACCAGCGGCATTCGCTGGTCGTCCTTGTTCAGCTCGTACGGCGAGCCGTTGATGTTGACCACCAGCCCGACCCCGGCCCGCCGGGCGGCGGCGAACGGGCCGCCGGCCTGCCACAGGTCCTCGCAGATGGTCAGCGCCACGTCCACCCCGCCGAGCCGGACCACGGTGAGCATGTTGCCGGGCACGAAGTAGCGGTCCTCGTCGAAGACGCCGTAGTTGGGCAGATGGTGTTTGAAGTAGGTGGCGACCACCTCCCCCCGGTGCAGCAGCGCGGCGGCGTTGCGCGCGCCCCGGCCCGGCTCGGCGTCCGCGCTGACCTGTGGTGGTCCGTCGGCGTCCAGGTAGCCCACCACGACCGGCAGGTCACCGAGGCCGTCGGCGTCCAGATCGGCGGCGAGCCGGGTGAGTGCCGCCTGGGAGGCGGCCACGAAGGACCGCCGGAAGACCAGATCCTCCACCGGGTAGCCGGTCAGCATCATCTCCGGGAATAGGACCAGTTGGGCACCGGCGGCGGCGGCCCGGCGGGTCCAGGCGCGGACGAGACCGGCGTTGCCGGTGAGGTCTCCGACACTGGGGTTGACCTGGCACAGGGCGAGACGCAGGGTGGGCATGTGCTCATCTTGCCCCAGTGGTTGGGGGCTCGACACGTCGCCGTGGAGCAGTCCGACCCGGGTCCGACCGCCGGTCGGGACGGGACAGGACGCAACGGCCACAGTTCGGTTAACGTCTGCGTAATCGGGTCGGTGGAGACTGGTCGGTCAGGTCGGGCAGAGTCCGGCCCAAGGCGGACATAGCGTGTCGCGGAAGGTTGGGGAAGTGGACCGTCAGCAGGAGTTCGTCCTCCGTACGCTGGAAGAGCGGGACATCCGTTTCGTCCGGCTGTGGTTCACCGACGTGCTCGGCACGCTCAAGAGCGTGTCGGTCGCCCCCGCCGAGCTGGAGGCCGCCTTCGAGGAGGGCATCGGTTTCGACGGCTCCGCCATCGAGGGCTTCGCCCGGGTCTTCGAGTCGGACATGGTCGCCATGCCGGACCCGACCACCTTCCAGGTCTTCCCGTTCGAGGGCGGGGTCAGCGGCGAGAGCGCCCGGATGTTCTGCGACATCCTGCTGCCCGACGGCGGCCCGTCCTGGGCCGATCCTCGCCACGTGCTGCGTCGAGCGTTGTCCCGCGCGGCGGAGAAGGGCTTCACCTTCTACACCCACCCGGAAATCGAGTTCTTCCTGCTGGAGAACGGGCCGATGGACGGCGCCGTGCCGGTGCCGGTGGACACCGGCGGGTACTTCGAGCACACCACCCACGCCGTGGCGCGGGACTTCCGCCGTCAGGCGGTGTTGTCGCTGGAGCGGATCGGCATCTCGGTGGAGTTCAGCCACCACGAGGTCGCCCCCGGCCAGCAGGAGATCGACCTGCGCTACGCCGACGCGCTGACCACCGCCGACAACATCATGACCTTCCGGCACGTGGTCAAGGAGGTGGCGCTCTCCACCGGCGTGCAGGCCACCTTCATGCCCAAGCCGTTCACCGACCAGCCGGGCAGCGGGATGCACACCCACCTGTCGCTGTTCGAGGGGGAACGCAACGCGTTCCACGACGCCAGCGACCCGATGAAGCTGTCCAAGGTGGCCCGGGCGTTCATCGCCGGCCTGCTGGCTCACGCTCGGGAGTACACCGCGGTCACCAACCAGTGGGTCAACTCGTACAAGCGGCTGTTCCCGCAGGCGCTGCCGGACCGGGTCACCGAGAGCCCGGCGCACGTCTGCTGGGGGCACCTGAACCGCTCCGCGCTGGTCCGGGTTCCGGCGTACGGCAAGCCGAACTCGGCCCGGGTGGAGATCCGCTCGCCCGACTCGGCCGCCAACCCGTACCTCGCCTTCGCGGTGCTGCTCGGCGCCGGGATGAAGGGCATCGAGGAGGGGTACGAGCTGCCGCCGGGCGCCGAGGACGACGTGTGGGCGCTGACCGGCGCCGAGCGGCGCGCGATGGGGTACGAACAGCTGCCGGAGAACCTGTCCGAGGCGATCGACGTGATGGCGGGTTCGGAACTGGTCGCCGAGGTGCTCGGCGAGCACGTCTTCGACTTCTTCCTGCGTAACAAGCGGGCGGAGTGGGAGCAGTACCGCCGCGAGGTCACTCCCTACGAGCGCCAGCACTACCTGTCCCTGTAGCCGCCGCTGCGGCGGGTCCGCCTGACGTTCTAGTCGCTGCTCCGGGCGGGTCTGCCGGCATCGGCCCGCCGCCGGGCTGCCGGGCGTTGCCCGGTGCCGCTATCGTCTCGATCACCGTGCCGGCACTCGCCGGCCGGAAACTCGTCGGGAGGCAGTCGGTGCTGGAGGATCTGCTCAGCGGAGCCTGGCAGAGCGTGGTGTTCGGGGTCGTCGGTGTTGGCCTGATGGCCGCCGGCTTCGTCCTGGTCGACCTGCTCACCCCGGGCAAACTGCGGGACCTGATCTGGGTACGGCGCAACACCAACGCCGGGCTGCTGCTCGCCGCGAATCAGCTCGGCGTCGCCGGCATCGTCTTCACCGCGATCCTGACCAGCTACAGCGACTTCGCCAAGGGGCTGGCCTCGACGGTGATCTTCGGGCTGATCGGTCTGGGCATCATGGCGCTGGCCTTCTTCGTGCTGGACCTGATCACCCCGGGCAAGCTCGGCGAGGTCATCTGCGCCGACGAGCCGCACCCGGTGGCCCGGGTCAGCGCCGCCAGCCACTTCGGTGCGGCGCTGATCGTCTGCGCCTGCATCGCCTGACCGCACCCGGACCGAGTCTGCCCGCCGGGGAGCGGCCCGGCCCGGCCCGCACGGGCTCGCCGGATGCGGCAAGTCGGGCCTTCACGGTCTCCGGAGACCGCGACTTGCCGCATGTCGTGGGCCGGGCTGCGCCCGGCCGCGGCCAGGCCGGACAGCAGGTGCTGCTTCGAAATCGTGCGGGACATCGGTCCTCCAACTCGTCGGTGATGCGATTACGCCACCGACAGTGACGAGCTCGGCTGGGCGGGAACCATGGCGAAGCTGTCAGCGAGCTGGCAATCCAGACCAGAAATCCGGACGTGTCCAACAACGAGTCACCGGACGGCGGCGACCACGCTGAGGGTGCCGGCGTCGGCGTCGAGGGTCGCCCGGGTACCGACGGGGACGGTGAGCTGCCCGGGGCCGTGACCGATCGGCAGACCACCCAGCACCGGTACGCCCAGGTCGCCGAGGCACTCGACGAGCACGTCGGCCACCGTGGTGTCCCAGCCGTCCGCGCAGTCGGTGAACTGCCCCACCGCCACCCCGGCCAGCCCGTCCAGCGCGCCGGCCCGGCGGAGCTGGGTCAACATCCGGTCGACCTTGTACGGCGGTTCCTGCACGTCCTCCAACAACAGCACCGCGCCGCTCAGGTCGGGCATGTCCGGGGTGCCGAGCGAGGCCACGACCAGGCAGAGGTTGCCGCCCAACAGCCGGCCGGTGGCCCGCCCCCCGACGCGTACGCCGAAGGTCTCCTCGCCCTCGACGGCGCGTACGGTGACCGGCTCGGTGCTGGTCATCGCCGCGTGCAGGGACTCGGCCGAGGCCAACGGGGTGCGCTCGTCGCGCCAGGCCGCCCCGGGACCGTGCACCCCCGCCAACCGGGCCCCCCGCCAGAGCGCCAGGTGCAGCGCGGTGATGTCGGAGAACCCGGCCACCACCTTCGGGTCACGGCGTACCGCCGCCATGTCGATCGCGTCCACCACCCGCTGCGCCCCGTACCCGCCCCGGGTGCAGATCACCCCGCGCACCTGCGGATCGGCGAACGCGGTGTCGAGGTCGGCCGCCCGTAGCGCGTCCGCGCCCGCCAGGTAGCCCTGCCGGGCGTAGGCGTTGGGCGCGAGCACCGGCCGCAGTCCCCAGCCGGTGAGCAGCTCCACGCCCCGGGCCACCCGTTCCGGGCGGGTCGGTCCGGACGGTGACACCAGCATCACCGTGTCGCCGGGGCGCAGAGCGGGTGGGCGTACGACGTCGTCGGGCGTGCTGCTGTCGGACACAGCGGCAGAGCCTACTGCGATGGGCCAGCGAAACCTTCGACGTTGCCGGGCACCGCGCCGATCCCTAGCGCCGGCCGGGTCGGCCGGACCGGATAGCCTCGACGATGTGGCAACTGCGTTGGTGATCGAGAACGACCCGACCGACGACCCGCGCCGGCTGGGGGAGTGGCTGACCGAGGCTGGGCTGGAGCTGGCGGTGGTCCGCCCGCACGCGGGCGAGGCCCTCCCCGCCGACCTGGACGGATACGCCGCCCTGGTGGTGCTCGGCGGTGATCAGCAGGCATACCCGCTGGTCGACGGGGTGCCGGCGGCCGCCTGGTTCCCGGCGGTGGAGAAGCTGCTCCGCAAGGCGGTGCGGCACCGGCTGCCGACCCTGGGCGTCTGCCTCGGTGCGCAGCTGCTCGCCACCGCTCACGCGGGCACTGTGGTGCGTAGCCCGTCCGGGCCGGAGGTCGGGCCCGCAGTGGTCGGCCGGCGTGACGCGGCCGAGTCCGATCCGCTCTTCCGGTACGTGCCGTTGATCCCCGACGTGTTGCAGTGGCACGCCGACGAGATCACCGAGCTGCCCGCCGGCGCCACCCTGCTGGCCGCCTCCACCCGCTATCCGCACCAGGCGTTCCGCCTCGGTGACCGGGCCTGGGGGTTGCAGTTCCACATCGAGTGCGACACCGCGATGATCACCGAATGGGCCACCGACTCGGCGCTGCTGGCCGAGCTGGGCTACGACCCGCAGTTGGTGATTTCGGCGTGCGATGCGGTGATGGCCGACGTCGAGGAGGTCTGGCAGCCGTTCGCGGCACGGTTCGCCGCACTCGTCCTCGGCGAGCTGGACGAGGGGTCCCGGCGCAGCCTGCCCCTGCTCGGGCACTGATGGGCCGGTCGACAAGCGCCACCGGCCGGCTCGCCCGCTACGGCTTTGGCGTCACCGACGACGACGCGGGGGCCCGCGCCGCGGATCTGCTCGGACCGGACGGACTCGACCTGTGGCGCGCGCAGACGCAGGAACCCACCGGCGAGCAGGCCCAGGAGTTGCTCACCGCGCTGTCCCGGGCCGCCGACCCGGATCTGGCGCTGCGTCAGCTGCACCGACTGATCGAGGCGGAGCATCGAGCGACGGCTGGTCCGACCGGCATGGTCGGCCCGGGCGCGGCGGTGCGGCAGCGGGGTGCGGGGCCCGGCCGCGTCACGGCGACCCCCACCGGCCAGGGCGGCACCACCGGGAGCGGGGGTGCCGCGAGCGAGGGTGCGGCCGGCAACGGTGGCAGCACCGGACGTGACGGTGCCGCCGGGAGTCGGGGCACCACTGCGGCCGGCGGCGGCATCGGAGCGGGCTCGGCCCTGCTCGCCGCGCTGCACGACGATCCGGGGCTGCGTCGCCGGCTGCTGGCCGTGCTGGGCGCCTCCTCGGCGCTCGGTGACCACCTGGTGGCCAACCCCGACCAGTGGTCGGTGCTGCGTACCGAACCGGACGGCCTCGCCCCGACCGCCGACGGCCGGCTCGACCTGGCCGGCGAGGGCAACCCCGTCGCGGTGCTGCGGCGGGCGTACCGGCTGGCGTTGCTGCGGGTCGCGGCGGCCGACCTGACCGGCGGGCGCGGCCTGGAACAGACCATGGCCGCGCTCTCGGCACTTGCCGACGCCACGCTGTCGGCGGCGTACCAGATCGCCGTGGCGGAGCTGCCCGAGGGCACCCGGGAACCGCGACTGAGCGTGGTCGCGATGGGCAAGTGCGGCGGCGGCGAGCTGAACTACGTCTCCGACGTCGATGTGATCTTCGTGGCGGCAGAGGACGACGACCTGACCGCCGCCACCACCGTGGCCACCCGACTGATCCACATCTGCGGGCTGGTCGCCTGGCCGGTCGACGCGGCCCTGCGCCCCGAGGGCAACCGGGGGCCGCTGGTACGGACCCTCGCGAGCCACCTGGCCTACTACCGACGCTGGGCCCGGACCTGGGAGTTCCAGGCGCTGCTCAAGGCACGTCCGGCCGCCGGCGACCTGGCGCTCGGCCAGGAGTGGATCAACGCGCTGGCGCCGCTGCTCTGGCAGGCGGCCGAACGCCCCGAGGCGGTCGAGGACGTCCGGGCGATGCGGCGCAAGATCATCGACCACATCCCGCCGAAGGAACTGGAACGCGAGATCAAACGTGGCCCCGGCGGGCTGCGCGACATCGAGTTCGCCGTGCAGTTGCTGCAACTGGTGCACGGCCGGGGCGACGAGACGTTACGCGCGCCCGGCACCATCCCCGCCCTGCGCGCGCTGGTCACCGGCGGTTACGTCGGCCGGGCCGACGGCGAGGCGCTGCTGCGCGGTTACCGGTTCCTGCGCAGCGTCGAGCACCGGCTGCAACTCCAGGGCCTGCGGCGCACCCACACCGTGCCGACCGAGCCCGGTGCGTTGCGCTGGCTCGCCACCGCGCTCGGCTACACCGCCGCCCCCGGGCGCAGCGCCGTCGAGGAGTTCCGCGCCGAGTCGGTCACCCACGCCACCGAGGTACGCCGACTGCACGCCAAGCTGCTCTACCGGCCACTGCTGGAGTCGGTGGCCCGGGTACCGGCCGACGGGCTGCGGCTGACCCCGCAGGCGGCCCGCAACCGCCTGGAGATCCTCGGCTTCGCCGACCCGGCCGGGGCGTTGCGTCACCTCCAGGCCCTCACCGGCGGGGTGAGCCGTACCGCCGCCATCCAACGCACCCTGCTGCCGGTGCTGCTCAGCGAGTTCGCCGACGCCCCCGAACCGGACCGGGGGCTGCTCAACTACCGCCAGGTCTCCGACTCCCTCGGCAGCACCCCCTGGTACCTGCGGCTGCTGCGCGACTCCGGGCCGGTGGCCCGGCGGCTGGCCCGGGTGCTCTCCTCCTCCCGGTACGTCGCGGATCTGCTGACCCGCGAGCCGGAGGCGCTGCGCCTGCTGGCCGAGGAGAGCGAGCTGAGCCCGCGCCCACGCGAGGTGCTCTTCGACGGTCTCACCGCCGCCGCGGCCCGGCACCGCGATCCGGTCGAGGCGACCCGGGCGGTGCGCGCGCTGCGCCGCCGGGAACTGCTCCGCCTCGCCTGCACCGACGTGCTCAGCCGGGCCGGCTCGCTGGCCCCGGCCCGTCCCGACGGCGGCCGGGCCACACCCGCCCTGTCCGACGTCACGGCGGTCGGCACCGCGCTCTCCGACGTCACCGACGCGACCCTCGCCGCCGCGCTGCGGACCGCCCGGGCCACCCAGCCGGCCATGCCGGGACTCACGTTCGCGGTGGTCGGGGTGGGCCGGCTCGGCGGGTACGAGTCGAACTACCTCTCCGACGCCGACGTGCTCTTCGTCTACGACCCGCCGCAGGGGGGCAGCGAGAGCGCGGCCAGCGCCGCCGCGCACGCCATCGCCGAGGAGCTACGGCGGCTGCTCGGCATGCCCGCGCCCGACCCGCCGCTCGGCGTCGACGCCGACCTGCGTCCCGAGGGCCGGCAGGGGCCGCTGGTCCGCAGCCTCGCCGCCTACCAGCAGTACTACGCCCGCTGGTCGCGGGTGTGGGAGGCGCAGGCGCTGCTGCGCGCCCGCTGTGTCTGCGGCGACGCCGACCTGGGTACCCGGTTCGAGCAGATGGTCGACCCGATCCGGTACCCGGCCGAGGGGCTGACCCGGGAGCAGATCATCGAGATCCGGCGGATCAAGGTGCGGGTGGAGACCGAGCGGCTGCCCCGTGGCGCCGACCCGGCCACCCACACCAAACTCGGCCGGGGCGGCCTGGCCGACGTGGAGTGGGCGGTGCAGCTGCTCCAACTGCGCCACGCCGGTGCGTACCCGCAGCTGCGGGGCACGCGTACCCTCGACGCGCTCGCCGCCGCCCGGGAAGCCGGCCTGGTCGATCCGGCGGACGCCGAGGCGATGACGGCCGGCTGGACGCTCGCCGCGCAGGTCCGCAACGCGCTGATGCTGGTCCGGGGCCGCGCCGGCGACCAACTGCCCCGGCACGGCGTGGAACTGGCCGGCGTGGTCCGGCTGCTCGGCCGCGACGACCCGGGCGAGTTCCTCGACGAGTACCTGCGCACCGGCCGCCGCTCCCGCTCGGCCACCGAACGCGTCCTGGAGATGTGACGCCCTTCAGATGATGTGGCGGTGCGGGCCGAACCTGGAATTCGGCAAGGCCGCCCGGCACTGCCTGGCTCGTCTCGCCCTATCCGCAGTTCGCTGCGACGTCGCCCTCGATGCCCGTTGTTATGCCTAGCCTTGCTTGCTGTAGATGGGGTGCCTCAGGTGGTCGTCGCCACTTCGAAGCGTAGAAATGTGTTTGATCTCTTCATTCATCAACTATGGTCTGCGAATGATTTTGTGGTAATGCGGCTGCGTGAGGTGTGGCACGGTCAACCGTGCTTCTGGCGATCATCCGGCGAGCGTGTACGTACCCGCCCTTGGGACCGTCACGGCGGTCCATCGCTCGTGGGCTGCGAGGGTCGCGCCGTCCGTTACCGTCAGCCATCTGTTGTGGCGGATGCGGACTAGTACAACGCCCGCCTCGACGGCGCGGAACGTGACCGAGTTGGCGTCTTCGCGGAGCAACTCGCCAGGAGCGGCGACCAGCGGAGTCGGATCGGCCACGCCGTACAGCCGCCAGTGCTGGTCCGACCAGATTTCGGTGAGGTACGGCAAACCGCCAGTGACCAACTCGGCCTCAGCCCGACCCACCCAGGACAACGGTGCGTCCGGCACCGCCACGTACTGCACCGCGTTCTCGGCAAGCCACGCTCGGTAGTTCTCCGCCGTGAGCGGAACGCCGGTACCGCGTGCGCCGGGCACGGTGGTGAAGAACAGCGGGTTCCGGTCGATGTCCGCCTGCCGCAACCAACCCCGTGCCAATGGGATGTCGCCAAGTCTGGCGGCCTCCCAGTAATTGCGGGTGGGCGGCACCTCCAACCGACCGTTGAGTCCGCGACGGCCTATTTCGGCGCGCAGCGGTGCGAAATAGCTCGGATCACTGGTCTGGTCGCCGATGCTGCGTAGATCGGCGGGTACCACCGGCGGCTGCCACCAGCACACCGCTGCCAGCAATGCGGCCAGCACTATGGGCTTGAGTAGCCGGGACCGCCAGGAGGACGTGCCCAGCCTGCTGGCCGGCGCGTCGCCGCCCCCGGACGGTCCGGCTTCCGAATGGCCTGCACCGCTGAGGGAGGGCTTCAGAGCGTCATCACTCGGACTTCCAGATCGCATGGGTCGGGCCAGCCAGGCGGGTGGTCGGGCCGCTGCGGCCAGGACGGGTAGCGCGAACATGGTTGTCAGCCGGGTGGCGTTCAGCCCGACCGGCGTGTGCACCAGCGCTGCCGTTACCACGCCGACCGCAGCCAGCAGGGCGCCGACCCGCACCGATCGATGGGCGATCAGAGCGGCTACCAACAGCGCCGTCACCATCGCCCGGACCGTGTCGGTACGACTGATGTTCATCCAACCGCCGTCGCCGAACAGCAACGCCGTCACGCCCAGCGGCAGGGCCGCAGAGACCGCGATCGTCAGCCCGTCGGAGTACCGGCGGGACAGCAGCAGCGCGACCCCGGCGAGACCGACGAACAGCCCGGCCACCGGGCTGGTCGCCGACGCCAGCAGCGCCGCCGCTCCGGCCAGTGCGAGCGGTCGCCAGCCGCCAGCTGCGCTCGGACGGACGCTGTCTCCCCCGGCTCGGTTCGCTTGGCCAGCAGAGGCGGCAGCATCGCTTCGGCACGAGCTGGCACCCGACCCGTGCCAGGTGAGGGCGAGCAGGGCGGTGAGGCCGAAGGCAACTCCAAGGCCGTAGGTCACCCGGCCGGAGACCAGATTGCCGGCGATGGTGACCACTCCGACCAGGCTGCCGAGCAGCGGCCGGGGCACCTGGGTACGGACCAACAGCGCTGCGAAGACGGTGGCCGCCGCGACCAGGGCCAGCGCGCCGGTGAGGCGTACGCCGAGCAGCGCCATCACCGGTTGGGCAAGCAGGCTGTAGCCGAACTGCTGGACCCCTCCGTACCATCGCAGGTCGACCAGGGTGGGGCCGTGCGCGGCGAAGAAGTCCGCGCGGGCCACCTGCGCCGCCAGGTCCGAACCCATCGGCGGAAGGATGAGATACGCCACACCGAGCGCCCCGGAGACCGCGGCGGCCAGCGCCACCACCCGACTGCCCCGCATGCCCACCTCCGTTCCGCGATCACGGTACTGGCAGCATGTCCGACGTGCCCCATCACCTCGTGCGCTGGACCGGACTGGCCGGATCGATCATGCTCGCCGTGGCGGCATTCCTCGGCGGTGCGCTGCCCGACGGTGATCTGCGACCCAACCCGGTCAAGATCTGGCTGGGCCCGAACGGACCGCTGATCATCGGGCTGTGGTTGTTCGGCACCGCAGCCATGGCGCTGGCCTGGTGGACGCTGCGGGACCGGGTGCCGTCGGCGCGATGGGCTCTGGTCACCGCCGGGCTGTGGGCGCTGCCGTTCCTGTTCACTCCGCCGCTGGGCAGCCGGGATGCCTACGCGTACGCGTGCCAGGGGGCAAGCTACGCCAACGGCATCAGCCCCTACGAGTACGGCGTATCGACGCTGCCCTGCCCGTGGCTGGACACCATGTCGTACATCTGGCGGGACACCCCGGCACCGTACGGTCCGCTGTTCGTGGTGCTCTCCGGCGCGGTGGTCGCCGCGACGGGCTCTCTGATCGGCAGCATCGCGCTGTTCCGGGTGCTCGCGGTGGCCGGCGTCGTGCTGACGGCGGCCTGCCTGCCGGTACTGGCCCGTCGCTGTGGCGTGCCGGTCGGCCGGGCCCTCTGGCTCGCGCTGGCCAGCCCGCTGATCGGGGTGCACCTGATCTCCGGCGTCCACAACGACGCGCTGATGGTCGGGCTGCTGGTGGCCGGGCTGGCCGTGGTGGTCAGTCGCCCCGGGCGGCCCTGGCCGCTGCTGGCCGGCGGCGTCGTCCTCGGCCTGGCCGCCGGCATCAAGGTGACCGCGCTGGTGGTGGTGCCGTTCGCGGCGCTCGCCGCGATCACCGGCGGCTTCTCGCTGCGCGCGCTGCTGCGCCACGGTACGCCGATGGTCGGCGGCACCGTGGCCACGCTGTTCGGCGTGACCCTCGCCGCCGGGCTGGACCTCGGGTGGATCACCGGGCTGTCGCACGGCAACGAGGTGGTCGCCTGGACCTCGCCGCCCACCGCCGTCGGGCAGACCGTCGGCTACCTGGTGCTGCCGTTCGGCCTGCACATCGACGCGCTGCCGGTGACCCGGGGCATCGCGGTGCTGGTGCTGGCGGCGTTGCTGGTGTGGCTGTGGTTCCGGGCCCGTCACCGGGAACCGCTCTGGCACGCCGCGCTGGCGTTGACCGCGACGGTGGCGCTCGCCCCGCTGTTCCACCCCTGGTACTGGTTCTGGCCGCTGGCGCTGCTCGCCGCCACCGCGCGGCGCACCTGGTGGTTCAGCGCGGTGACGGTGTACGCCGCGTTCCTGGTGCTGGCGGACGGCACCGGCCTGCCCCGCTACACCAAGACGGTCGGCGCGCCGCTGATGACGCTGTTCGTGATCGTGGTGGCGGTCCGGTTGGTACGGTCGGCGAAGGAGGCCCGGGCGGCGGCCCGTCAACCGGTGCCTGCCGACTAGGGCGTGTTTCCTGGAGGCACCCCCTGGGCCAGTTCCGGCGGGGCGTCCCTGGACCCCGCACCCTGAGGAGAGGTACCGCCGGTGACCGATCCCGGCACCCGTCCCCATCCCGATCCCCGCTCCGCGTCCGACGACCGTGACGATCCGGATCTCGGGCACGGTCGGGGTCTCGACCGTGATCCCGGTGCTCGGACCGTGGGCAGGCGGGACCGGGTCGCCCGGTACACCGGACTGGTGGGGGCACTGCTGCTGGCGGTGGCCGGGTATCTCGGTGGCGCCCTGCCCGATGTCACCACCGCCCCCGACGGTGGTCCGCCGACCGTCGCGTTGTGGCTGCTCGGCACGGTCGCCATGGTGGGTGCCTGGTGGGCACTGCGCGACGGTGCGCCGTCGACCAGGTGGGCGTACGTCACCGCCGGGTGGTGGGCGCTGCCGCTGCTGGTCACCGCCCCGCTGGGCAGCCGGGACGTCTACTCGTACGCCTGCCAGGGCTGGATCTACGCCGACGGGGGTGACCCGTACGCCACCGGGGTGGCTGCGGCCGGTTGCCCCTGGGTCGAGGCGGTCGCGCCGGTCTGGCGGGACACCCCGGCCCCGTACGGGCCGCTCTTCGTGTTGCTCGCCGCGCTGGCCGTGGTGCTCGGGGGTGGGTTGTTCGGGACGGTGGCGCTGCTGCGGCTGCTGGCGCTCGCGGGCGTGCTGGCGGCGGCGGCCTGCCTGCCCGGCCTGGCCCGGGCAGCCGGCGTGCCGCCCCGGCGGGCGACGTGGCTGCTGCTGGCCTGCCCACTGGTCGGCGTGCACCTGGTGGCCGGGGCGCACAACGACGCGGTGATGCTCGGCCTCCTCCTGCCCGCCCTGCTGATGCTGGCCCGCCATGGATGGCGTCGGCCCGGTGTCCTGTGGTCGGGTCAGCAGCTGGTAGCGGCCGACCGGCACGGGTCGCTACGGCTGCGCGGCGTGCTGCTGGTGGCCGGGGTGTTGCTCGGACTGGCGGTGTCGGTGAAGGCGACCGCCGTGGTGGTGCTGCCGTTCGCGGCGCTGGCCGCCGTGCGGGGCCAGCCCGTCGTGCGGACGCTGCTGCGCGACGGTGGCCTGCTGGCCGTCGGTGCCGTCGGCGGGCTGCTGTTCCTCTCGCGGCTGACCGGTCTCGGGCTCGGCTGGCTCGGTGGACTGGGTCGCAGCGGCGACACCGTGCAGTGGACCTCGCCGCCGACCGCCATCGGCATGCTCGTCGACTACGTCGGCGAACTCTTCGGCCGTCACCCCGACGCGGTCCCGGTGACCCGCGTCGCCGGCCTGGCCCTCCTGGCCGCCCTGCTGTTCCTCCTCTGGCACCGCACCTACCTCACCCTGCGCCGCCCTCCGCCCACCAACCGCCGCCCGGCCGCGTCGATCATGAAGTTAGCGCCTCGGCAAGCGCTTACCGGTGCCGCCAACCTCATGATCGATGCTACGGAGGTGAGTCGGCGGCGGGTGGTGCTGGCGGGTGCGGGGGTGGGGTTGGTGGCCACTGTGGTGCTCGCGCCGGTGTTTCATCCCTGGTACGCCACGTGGCCGCTGGCGGTGCTCGCGGTGGTGGCGACCCGGACCGCCTGGTTCGTGGTGCCGTGTGCGCTGGCCTCGTTTCTCGCTCTGCCGGACGGCACCAATGTGGCCCGGCTGACCAAGGCCCCGGGTGCGATCGCGATGACGGCCCTGGTCATCACTGCGGTCCTCTGGTTCCTGTCCCGCCGCCGACCCTGGCGATCGACCCCACCCCCGATCGGCGGCGCTGCCAGATCCTCCTCCACCGAGTCGTAGCCGAGCCGCCCGTCCGTCTCCTGCTGCGGCGCGCGGTGGCGCGGCCGAAGCGTGGCAGCAGAGTTGCTCGACACGCCGGCCGGAATGCACCTGCACTGCCACGGTCGCCGGGGCTCCGTGTGGGCCGCTGCGGTTGGGGTTGCGGGGCTCTGTCTGGTGGTCAGTTGACGGGCTGGCGGACCGGCTGGTCACGGCAGGGTGCCGGACGGCGGCGGGGGCCCGGTCAGCGGCGGGCGCCACAGGTGGGACAGGGCTCGCTGGGACTGTCGCCGCCGATGCGGCGGCGCAGGGTGACGGCGGCCGGCAGCACGGCCGGCCCGAGCAACGCGACGGCGAGAGCGGCACCGACAAGCGTCGGGTAGGTCGGGTGCGGTGCGCCGCCGAGGCCGTCCACCGCCCCGGCCAGGATGTGCACGCTGAGCAGGCCGATCGGGGTGAGCAGGGCGATCACCGCCCAGCCACCCCGCCAGTCCCGTCGCATGGCCAACCCGACGGTGAGCAGCAGGGCGACCACCAGCAACACCGCACCGGTGGCTGGCAGCAACTGTTCGGACGTCCACCGGTACGAGCCCCAGTAGCTGCTGTGCCCGAGGACGTAGGCGGCCACGCCACCGCCGGTGAGCGCCGCGACCGGCAGCCCCCGGGCGGCCGGCGGCAGGTGACTGTCGACGGCAAGCGCCAGCACGCCGAGGGCGAACTGTGGCACCAGCACCAGCAGCGGAGGTCTGGGCAGGCCCGCGACCGGGCTCGCCAGGAGAACCGCCACGGTGGCCAGCACCGCCGCCGCGATGGCTACCCGGGCCGGCCGGCCCGGTGTGACGAGCACCAGCAGCGCGGAGAACAGCCAGGCGAGCCAGGCGACGATGCCGGTCGACGTGAACGGGCCGAGCACCGGCACGCCGGCCTCGGCGGGTGGTGGGCTCTGCTCGACGAGCGTCCAGAAACCGGCCAGGAAGGCGGCGGTGGTCAGCGCGAGCAGCGCCGCGAGGCGTACCCCGGGAATGAGGTCGGTGGCGCCGGCGGCCCGCAGCCGCTGACGGAGGCCGCCCCGCACGAGGTCGGCGGCGTCCGCCAGGGAGGGCCAGCGCCGTCGCGGGTCGGCCAGGTCGAGGTACGTCCCGACGATTTCGTCACCGCGGTCCTGGCGGTAGTTCGGCGGGTACGCCCGCAGCAGGTGCCGGTATCGGCGCTCCAGCGTGCTCATGCCACACCTCCGGCGGAATGCGGGGCGAGCGGGCGCACCGCATTCCGGGTGCGCAGTCGGGCGGTGGCGGCCTCGACGTTGCGCCGTAGCCGCGCGGTCTCGGCGGCCAGCGTGGCGTCGCCGGTGGGGGAGAGGCGGTAGTAGCGGCGTAACCGCCCGTCGACGGTCTCCTCCCGGTCGAGTTCGACCAGGCCGGCATCGGTGAGCCGGTCCAGCGCGCCGTAGAGGGTGCCGGGGCGTAGCGACAGCCGCCCGTCGGAGAGGGCCGCGACCTCGCCGATGATCGCGTAGCCGTGCATCGGCTCGCGGGCGAGCGCGGTCAGGATCAGGAAGGTGGGTTCGCGTAGCGGAGTGTCCACGCACTCAATGTATCGGACGCGAAGGTATTGGGTTGGCCGAAACGCCGCGGGCCGACTCCGCGTGGTGCGGAGCCGGCCCGAAGGTCGCTGAGTGAGATCAGCAGTCGAAGTACATCGCGAACTCGTGGGGGGTCGGGCGCAGACGCACCGGGTCGACCTCGTTGGCCCGCTTCCAGTCGATCCAGGTGGAGATCAGGTCGGGGGTGAAGACGCCACCGTCGAGCAGGTAGTCGTGGTCGGCCTCCAGCGAGTCCAGCACGGCCGGCAGGGAGCCCGGCACCTGCTTGACGTCGCCCCACTCCTCCGGCGGGAGGTCGTAGAGGTCCTTGTCGATCGGTGCCGGCGGCTCGATCTTGCTCTTGATGCCGTCCAGGCCGGCCATCAGCATCGCGGAGAAGGCGAGGTAGACGTTGGCCGACGGGTCCGGCACCCGGAACTCGACCCGCTTGGCCTTCGGGTTGCTGCCGGTGACCGGGATGCGGGTGCAGGCGGAGCGGTTGCGCTGCGAGTAGACCAGGTTGACCGGCGCCTCGAAGCCCGGGACCAGGCGACGGTACGAGTTGACCGTCGGGTTGGTGAAGGCCAGCAGCGACGGCGCGTGGTGCAGTAGACCGCCGATGTACCAGCGGGCGGTGTCGGACAGGCCGGCGTAGCCGGTCTCGTCGTAGAACAGCGGCTCGCCGCCCAGCCAGAGGCTCTGGTGGGTGTGCATGCCGGAGCCGTTGTCGCCGAAGAGCGGCTTGGGCATGAAGGTGGCGGTCTTGCCGGCGGCCCAGGCGGTGTTCTTCACGATGTACTTGAAGAGCTGGAGCTGGTCACCGGCGTGCAGCAGGGTGGAGAACTTGTAGTTGATCTCCGCCTGGCCGGCGGTGCCGACCTCGTGGTGCGAGCGCTCCACGGTGAAACCGGTGTCGATCAGCCGGCGAACGATCTGGTCGCGCAGGTCGGCGTAGTGGTCGACCGGCGGCACCGGGAAGTAACCACCCTTGTACGCGGTCTTGTAGCCGCGGTTGCCGCCCTCCTCCTCGCGGCCGCTGTTCCAGGCGCCCTCGATCGAGTCGATGTAGTAGTAGGCCTGGTGCGCGGAGGTCTCGTGGCGGATGGAGTCGAAGATGTAGAACTCCGCCTCCGGACCGAAGTAGGCGGTGTCGGCGATGCCGCTGGCGGCCAGGAAGGCCTCGGCCTTCTTCGCCACGTTACGCGGGTCACGCGAGTACGCCTCGCGGGTGAACGGGTCGTGGATGAAGAAGTTCAGCGCGAGGGTCTTCTGCGCGCGGAACGGGTCGATGAAGGCGGTGGCGACGTCCGGGAGCAGGAGCATGTCCGACTCGTGGATCGCCTGGAAGCCGCGGATCGACGAACCGTCGAAAGCGAGACCGTTGGTGAAGAAGTCGTCGTCGACGGACTCCACCGGCAGGTTGAAGTGCTGCATGACGCCGGGCAGGTCACAGAAACGAACGTCGACGAACTTCACGTCCTCGTTCTTGAGGTAACGCAGGAGTTCCTCGGGATTGGCGAACACTCGTCCTCCTGGCACGTCCACGGATGGCTAGGCTCCTGGCGACGCTATGGCCGCGCGGTTGCCCGGCCATGTCTCCAGTGTTTCTGCCGTGTTACGTCCCTCGCGTTCGGTCACCCCGGGCGCCTGACCCGGACACCTCAACCCGAGGAACGGGTCTGGCTGTGCCAGTGTAATGAAGCTTGATGAGATTGGTCCTTTTCAGCGCTCAGCGTCGGCGCGCCCGGCACCGGTCCGGTTTGCCGCGAAACCCCGGGCCCGCACCGGGCCGCTGCCGCGCTGACTAGGCTCGTGCGGGTGACCACCCAGCCGAGCCCCTTGCCACCCCCCGCCGCGGATCCCGCCTTCGTCCCGGCCGACCTGGGTCGCCGGTTCGGGGCGCTGGTCATCGACTGGATTCTCTGCCTGCTCGCGTCGGGCCTGTTCGCCAGCCCCACGAGGGACGCCTGGGCACCCGTGCTGGTGCTGATCCTGCTGTACGGCGTCTTCCTGGGCCTGTTCGCCCAGACCCCCGGCATGTACCTGACCCGGATCCGGTGCGTCGACTGGAACGACGGCGGCCGGATCGGTCTGCTCCGGGCGCTGCTGCGGGGTGTGCTGCTGGCCCTGGTCGTCCCGGCCCTGCTGATGGACCAGCACCGGCGGGGCCTGCACGACCGCCTCACCAGCTCGGTCGTCACCCCCGCACCGCGTTGATCCGCCCTCCCCGCGAGCCCGCGCCTGCACCCTGACTCGGCGGCACCGAGCCATCCGAAGGGCCGGCCCGCGCTGTGCACTGACCGGCCGCTCGCGGGCTTGCCGGGCTCAGCGGCCGCGCATCTGGCGGGACGCGCCGCGCGGCGGGCGGAGGTTCTTGGGGATGGCGCCCTTGGGCATCTGGGGACGGGAGGTGAGCGCCTTCAGGCGCTTGTCCAGCGAGTTGACGTCCTTGCCGCTGAGGTTGCGGGGCAGCCGCATCAGCGTCATCCGCAGCTTGCGGATCGGCAGCTCGCCCTCGTCCTGCCCGATGACGTAGTCGTAGAGCGGGGCGTTGCCGATCACCTTGGCCAGCCGACGCTTCTCCTGGCCAAGCAGGCCGCGCACCCGCTGCGGGTTGCCCTCCGCCAGCAGGATCACGCCGGGCCGCCCGATGACCAGGTGCACCATGTCCATCTGGGTGGTCGAGCTGACCGCCGGGGAGACCCGCCAGTCACCGCGCACGTTCTCCATGATCTGCGCGGCGGCGCCCGGTTGCCCCTCGGCCGCGTTCATCATCGCCCGGTTCGATCGGAGGTTGAGCACGATCAGCAGGCAGAGCAGGGCGAACAGGATGCCCAGCGGCAACCAGAGCCAGCCCCAGAGAGCGACCGCGACCACAGTCAGCGCAAGCGGGATCAGCACCGCGCCGGTGGCCAAGGGGGCGAACCACTTGTCCTGCTTGGCGGTGAACCGGAACACCAACCCGATCTGCTTCAGCCGCTGGCCGAACGAGACCTTCTCCTGGGGCTTTGCCATGCCGTCGAGTCTAGTGGTCGCCTGCCGCACCGTTGATCCGCGGCCGGCTGAGTACCTTACGAGCCCACTACGCCGCCGGCGACCCGGCGTAAGGAGGGCGAGTGGGCACAGATCAGGCGCGGTGCCCATGCCCCGGCGGCACCTTCGCGAGCAGAGTCGAAGTCACCCAGTTGACGACGATCGCAGGGAGCGCGCCATGTTCGGTCACGACGCCAACCTCATGCTCACCCTCTACCGTACGCACGCCGCGGAGCTGCGGGCCGAGGCCGCCCAGGACCGGCTGGCCCGATCGCTGCCGCACCGCTCGGCACGCGGCTGGCTGCACCGCCGGCACCATCGGGCGCGTATCGACGAGGCACGCCACTGAGCGCCGGACCGGTGGGCCGTGGCGGGCATGGCATGCTCGGTGCCGTGTCCGTCCGCCCCACCAGCACCGTCCTCGTCGGCCGCCAGCGTGAGTTGGCGCGACTACGTGCGGCGGCTGGCCGCGCCCGCGCCGGGGAGCCGGTCACCGTCCTGGTCGGTGGCGAGGCCGGGGTCGGCAAGACCCGCCTGCTGGAGGAGTTCGGCCGCTCCGTCGGCGACGACGCCCGCGTGCTGGTCGGGCAGTGCCTGGAACTCGGCGAGGCCGGCCTACCGTTCGCCCCGTTCGCCGCGGTGCTGCGGGCGGTGCTGCGCCGCGACGGCACCGGCGTCCTCGACGGGTACGACGCCGAGTTCGCCCGCCTGCTGCCGGAGCTGGCCCGGCCGGCCGGTGCCACCGCGCCCGCCGCCGGACCGCCCTCGGACGCCCCCCGGGGCTACCTGTTCGAACTGGTCGCCCAGCTCTTCGGCCGGCTCGCCGCCGCACAGCCACTGATCCTGGTGATCGAGGATCTGCACTGGGCGGACCGGTCCACCCGCGACCTCATCGGCTTCCTGGTGCGGGCGGCCCGCACCGGGCGGCTGCTGCTGGTCTGCACCTACCGCACCGACGAACTGCACCGGGGGCATCCGTTGCGGCCCTTCCTGGCGGAGCTGGACCGGGCCCGGGGTGTCGAGCGGATCGAGCTGTCCCGGTTGGAGCGCGACGGAACCGGGGCGGTCCTTGCCGGGCTGCTCGGTGCCGAGCCGGCTTCCCGCGCGGTCGATGACATCCACGACCGTACGCAGGGCAATCCCCTGTTCATCGAGGAGCTCGCCGCCGCCGGCAGCCCGATCGGCTGCGCCGCGCTGCCGGAGACGCTGCGCGATCTGCTGCTGGCCCGGGTGGACCGGTTGCCCGAGCCGGCCCAGCGGGTGCTGCGGATCGCCGCCGCCGGCGGCAACCGCCTGACACACCAACTGCTCGCCGAGGTCGCTGCCCTGCCCGAGGCGGAGCTGGACGACGCCCTGCGAGCCGCCGTCGCCGCGCAGCTGCTGGTCGCCGACCCGGACGGCGACTACGAGTTCCGTCACGCGTTGGTCCGTGAGGCGGTCCACGACGAGTTGCTGCCCGGCGAACACGCCCGGCTGCACGCCCGGTTCGCCGCCGCCATCGAGGCGCAGCCGCACCTGGTCGCCGCCGGCCGGGCGCCGGCCGAGATCGCCCACCACTGGTACGCCGCCCACGACCATCCCCGAGCCCTGGTGACCGCCCGGGTGGCCGCCTGCGCCGCCGCCGACCGGTACGCCTACGCGGAACAGACCCGGCTGCTGGAACGGGTGCTGGAGCTGTGGGAACTGGTGCCCGACGCCGCCGACCGGCTCGGCATGGACCACCTCGCGCTGTTGGAGGAGACGCTGAGCGCGGCAACCACCGCCGGTGACTACCAGCGTGCGTTGACCCTGACCCGGGCCGCGCTGGCCGAGGTGGACACCGGTGAGCAGCCGCTGCGCGCGGCGCGGCTGCTGGACCGGCGCGGCCGGATGCTGGCCATGCTCGGCAAGAGCGACGGCGCGACCGAGCTGCGGGAGGCGTACCGGCTGGTGTCCGGGGTGTCGGACGGCCCGGACCGACTGCGGCTGCTCGCCGACCTGGCCGATCACCTGGCTCGCATCGACCATGCCGACGCGGCCCGGATCGCCGCCGAGGTGGTGACCGCGGCGCAGGCAGCCGACACCGAAGGGGCACTGCTGCTGGTGCAGCTGGCGGTGCTGAGACGCCGGGAGGGGGAGGTGGATCTCGGACTGGCCGAGCTGCGCCGCTGCGAGGGGCTGGCGCGTACCGCCGGAGAAGCTCCGGCGCTGGTCAGCGCGCTGGTGCACATCTCCGACGTGCTGTTCGAACTGGGCCGGTACGACGAGTCGGCGCAGGCCGCCGCCGACGGGGTGAGCGAGGCACGTCGGGTCGGCATCAGCCGCTCCACCGGGGCGTACCTGCTCTCGAACCGGGCGGAGGCGCTGCTGGCGCTGGGCCGTTGGACGGAGGCCGACCAGGTCTGCGCCGAGGCGGCCCGGCTCGACCCGCCGGGCGTCTCCGGCCTGCACTGGCTGCAACTGCGGGCCGTGTTGCGACTGGCGCAGGGGCATCACCGCGCCGACGAGACCGTCGCCCGGGCGCTGAGCTTCCTCGCCAAGCCGTACCTGCATCCGCACAACCGGCTTCCGCTGCACCTGCTGCGGCTGGAGACGGCGCTGGCGGCCGACGACCGGGTCGAAGCGCTGCGGGCGGGGCAGGCGTGCCTGACCGATCCGGCGATCGTCGACTACCCCCGGTACAGCTGGCCGGTGCTTGCCGCGGCGGCCCGGGCCGCCCGACACGTCGGTGACGGGGCGGTGGCGGCCGAGGACGCCGCGCTGGCCGGCGGCGTCGCGGCCCGGTTCCCCGC